>JBEVJO010000400.1:0-4673 GCA_040510175.1 Caulobacterales bacterium | reverse complement strand
TGAGCCAAACACCGCCACGCCGGAATTGTAATGTTTGCCACTATTGTTGCGCTCCAGGGCCGACGGACACGACGCGCTGGCGGCGGACGCGCGTGGCGCCGCGGCGCAGAAACGTACCGCCCTTCTCAAACTGGTGGCGGGCCTTTTGGGGTTATCGCTTGGCCAGCTGATCGACCGCGATGCGCAGCATCGCCGGAAACGTCGAATGCAGATTGCGATCGGCGCGGGAATCGTTGCGACGGTTGTCGGCGTGCTGACCACCGCATGGCTCGGCGAAGCGCGACGATCGGCGACAGAAGCTCGCAGTCGTTTGATGGGCGAGGTGCGTCAGGCGTTTGAAGTCGAAGACGCACCGCGCGCCATTGCGGCGCTAGCACACCTCTGGCCAGATTTGCCGAAGCGTGAACAAGACGCGCATCGCGCCGTATTGTCCGCTTGGCTGGCTCGCTATCCCAGCCTCGGCGAAAGCCTACTAAAAGTCACCGACGGTCAGGTCTTCGCTTCTGGGCGCCGCCTCTTCCTTAAACGCGGCGGCAGTGTTGAAGGCTTGCCGTTCGACGATACCAATCTGGTTTTACCTTCGCCGGAAGGTATGATCGCAATGAACGGCGCCGGAAAGATTTTGCGCGCCAAACACGATTTGACTGCCCCATCCGACATAACTCCAACGGACGCGACGATTTGGAGCAAGTACCGCTGGGAAAGCGTTGTCCAGTTGCGGAACGGCCTTATCGCATTTTCTGGGATGCTGCAAAGCGCGTCAGCTGGCGGCGCCACGCCAACACTGTTGTTGTACAATCCAAAAACAAGCGCCTGGAAATTGATCGAGCAAGGCTATCTCGATCAACCGAAATTTCTGATCAGCCAGGATTGCATGCAAATCGGCTTTTCCGGCAAGGCGGGCCCAACGCCAAATATGTTCGTCGCCGGAGCAGGAAATCCAATCGCCTTATCGGCGCCAGCTTTGACGGACGTCACCCCACTAAAGACTGGCGCGACAATCGAGTTCAACAATTCCGCCACGACGCTCGACGCATTGGCGAAAGTTTGCGGCGCCGGCGCAGTCCAATCGAGCGATGACGCTGTCCGCCCTCAACTTTCAATTCCGACGCTGCTGCAAACGCCAGATGGCTGGACTCCATCCGAAACGCTGGATTGGGAGCCATCGCAGCCGACTTTGGAATACCTCTATTCGCTCGGCCAGTTCATCCAACACGGCAATTTCACCATGCCTAACGAGCACCTGGCGCGCACCAAAGGCGACTATGAAACGCCTGAGGCGCAACGCGCTTTCATCGCCGGCGAGTTTAATGGTTTCGATTTCGCTGCTGGCCCGACTGAAAGGCTCGGCGCCGTGGGCGTCTTCTGGGCCGCATCGGGCGCGCAATACGGACTGCGCTTTATCTGCGCGACGCCAAGCGCTCAAGAGTCTGGGGCGCCAGTACGCTGCATAGATGTCCGTTATCACGGCGACTATGGCGCTGTCCGCCTGTTGGGCGATTGGGTCTACGTGCAGGACATGGCGTATGCGGGCCATCCTATGTTTTATCTTGTCCGGCGCAGCGACATGCGCGTGCTGCGAATGGACGAGCCCGAGGTGCAGGGGGCGCCCGGCGGCGGCGCGGGCGCGGTGGCGCTCTCGCCATCCGGTAAAAAACTTATCATCGCCGCCGGCCATCAATTCTGGCTCTTCGATGTATCCGCACACAAAATCAAATTCGTGCGCAAATTCGACGCTGCAGGTCTCGCTGGCGCCGCAAGCGAAGACAACGGAGGCGAAACCGTAACCATCGCTTTCATCGACGAAGCGCATATCGTCGCTGCGCGACGCGATGGCTTGGTCTTTGCGACCGATTTGAACAGCCGCGAAGAAATGTGGCGCACGCGCATTCGCCCCACCGAAGGCGCAGGCGATTCACCCGCGCATCTCATCCTCGCCCACGGAAACCGGATCGCAATCGCGGGCGCAGATTTCGCGACGCTGCTGGACACCGAAACCGGTCTTGCGCTAGCGCCAACCGTTAGCGTCGCGAACTATGATCGCGACGTCACGCCGCCTGAAATCGCGCCGGAACCCGTCGACCATACCTGTCCGGTAAGTTCGCGGCGCGAAGCCTGTATGTCTAGCCTGGAACTCGCGAAAGCGGTCATGGAGGCCGAGCAAGGCAACCGGGAGCGGCTCAGCGTTGCGCAGGACGGCTTTATCCTGCGGTCCAGCGACGTCACCCTGGTCGCGCGTAATACGCAAGCCGCCGCCACTGCCCCAGCGTTCGCGAGCGCGCCCTGCCGCACAGGCTGGCGCGTTCACGGCGGTCGGATTGAACGCTTCGACCCGCTGGCGAATTTACAGATTGGACAGACAGCAACGATTGCAAAGCTGACGGCCTGCAAGCCGGCCAAATGACTGGCTCGCCTCCTAACGTTGCGCCTTGTCATCGTTTCGGCGCGGCCAACGAGTGGAGCGCGTTAGCGGATAGTACGATGGCAACCCCTCTACGATACTGATTTTGGTCACAAATCCCTCACCTGAAGGCGGAAGCGACACCTCTCTGGACGAGCCGGAAATCCTCTTCTATAAGCCCCGCTCCCCTTAGCTGTCCTACGGGCGGTTAAGTGCGCCCAGATAGCTCAGTTGGTAGAGCAGCGGATTGAAAATCCGCGTGTCGGCGGTTCAAATCCGTCTCTGGGCACCACTGAAAATATCCGAAAATCAGAGCGCTACGTTGGAACATTTGTTCCACTTCAACTCGAGTTAGACACTTTTTCAAATCGAGTTAGACAACTTCGCGACTTCGTGACGAACATTCAGCGAACCTACCGCTTTTTCTCAGCCGCCTCATCGGCGGCGTCGAGCGCCGCGACGCCTGCGGCGGTAAGCGTTTTGCGGCGCGCTTGACGCGTGTAAACTTTACCGCTGGAGGGCGAGCGGTTCGCAAGCATGGCCAAGATTTCGGACTCCGATTTGCCCGCTTCCGCCAGAGCCGCGCCGACGCTGTGGCGCAAGCCGTGAGAGGTCAGCCCCGTCTCAATCGCGCCTGTCGCCTCCAAGCGCCGAATGAGCTTAAAAAAAGACGACCGAAAGCCGGAGCCGTCCCTGCCCCATGGGTCTCCATAAGCGTTCAGACACAAGCGCGCCGGCAACACCTTGGATTTGGCAAGGTCCGCGCGTTGTCTTTGCGCGTGATCAAGCGCCGCGACTAAGGCCGCTGGTGGCGGTGACATTTCAAGCAACTCGCCATTCTTCGATGCTTGGCACCGAAATGTTTGCCCGTCCCATGCCGTCACTGGCAGGTTCAGCACATCACCTTCACGCAATCCGGTGTAGGCCCCGATCGTAATTGGCAAAACCAAGTGCGTTGGCGACGCCCCCAAAACTAGTGTGCGCTCTTCGCGAGTCCATGGCCGGTTTGCCGGCTTCAAGTCCTTAGGACGCGCAATTGCAGGAACGCCGGCTGCAGGGTTCGCTTTGAGATGGTCGCGCAAACGGCCCCACTCGCATGCTGAAGATATCACGCTTACGACATAATTCGCGAACCGGCGCTTCCGCGCCGCATATGCGGCGTCTCGTATGGCGATGACTTTTGCCGGGCTGAGTTTGGCCAGCGGAAAGTGCTCGAAGCCGGGCTTCAGATAATCCATCACCCTTTGATAATCGGCGCGCGTACGCACCTTTAATCGCTGATAGTCGGGACTTAGACACCACATTGCGAAGAGCCCGCCCAGCGAACCCGGCCCCGGCGCCGCGCGAGGTTTGTTCAGGCCCTCCAATTCATCCAGAAAATTGCGATCCGCGCGTAAGCGGCCATCTTCGACATGGCGCAAACCGTTCAGTTTCACGCCGGACTTTCGATGATAGGCATACAGCTTGCCTTTGGACTTGTAGATTTTGAGGCCTCGCGGCGCAACTGAGCCCAGGCCATCGATTTCAATCATCTGGACCGCCCGGCGTTTTTTTGACGCCAAGCTTTTTGATCGCGGCTTCGAAGTCATTGTCGTAGGCATTGTTTGCTGCAGAACGCGCGCCCGTTTTGACGCGCCACCACTCAAACGCCCACGCCCTAACCTCGTCAAGAGGCAGCAATCGACGTCGGTCAATTTCGATTCCAGGTATCGGACACTCCGACTGAAAGCGTTCCAAGCGCATACTGCATGCCGCAGCAGCAATATTCTCCTCCACAAAAATCGGGGCCACGCCAAGAGCCGCCATTCTTGCTTCCGCGCTTTTTATCGAGCCTCTGGGCATCCGAAGCTTCCCTCATGAATGCTGATAATTTTCAGCACCCAGAAGCTTTTGAAAACTGCTTAAACCAAAAACGGGAGCGGCAAAAAAAGACCCGCACAAACGCCGTGGTGTTCCAGTGTGCGTACGAAATCGCCGTATACGGCCCTCATGTTTTGCCGCATGCGATCTGCAGTTGCCGTAGCAACAGCGCAAGGTATCGCCACACACCGCCTAGCGTCGCATGTCATGTATTCCCAAATTCGCCTGTGACGCTAACGATCCAGCTCTCGCGCCACCGACAACTGAATGCCCTTGGCGCCGCGCGAGATCGAATATGCCTTCCCACTTTCCAGCTGCATGGTTTTCGCGATCGGCAAAAGCGCGACGCCGTCATGCCGCTCCAGTTCCGCAAAGCGCCCCTGATGCAATTGACGGAAACCGCGCACGCGCC
>JBEVJO010000399.1:0-3775 GCA_040510175.1 Caulobacterales bacterium | reverse complement strand
GTCGACGTGCCGAGCAAGGCGTATCTTGTGCCCGCCAATCGCTTTGAGGTGCTGGAATGCCAAGCGGCGATGAACGCGATCCAGCTGCGCCAATTGGACGGCGATCATCCGCTGCCGGGCTCTCAGGATGTGGCGATCCAGTTCATCATGAACGCGGCGTGTTCCGCGCCGATCATGCCGGATGCGCTGTATGCAATCGTGCGCACGTCCTGGTCGTATCGCAATCTCACGCGCGCGCAGTTTGAGACGCTGTTCAACTTCGTCGTCGATGGCGGTTATGTGTTGCGGAAATATGATCGCTGGCGCCGCCTGATCGAAACGCCGAAGGGCTGGGCGCCGACCAACAATTTCGTGGTGCAACGGCACCGGCAAAATATCGGCGTCATCATCGAAGCCGGAAAGCTCTGGGTGAAGCGTCTGCATGGCCGGGGCGGCAAAATCCTCGGCGAGGTCGAGGAGGGATTCGGCGCCGCGATGCGGCCGGGCGATACGTTCTATTTCGCAGGCGACACCTTGGCCTTTGAACGCATTGTCGAGATGACGCTGGAAGCGCGCTCCAAGCCGGGCAAGGATCCGCTGCTGCCGACTTATTCGGGCGGCCAGATGCCGCTCTCGACCTTCCTGGCGGATGGCGTGAAGGCGCTGCCCAAGCCGATCCGCGACTGGCTGAAACTGCAGGAACGTTTTTCGCAATTGCCGAACCGCCAGACGCTGCTGGTCGAAAGCTTTCCGCGCGCCAAACTGCACACGGTGGTGTTCTATACCTTCGAAGGCCGGCGCGCGAACCAGACGCTGGGCATGCTGGTCAGCCGCCGCATGGAGCGCATCGGCCTGCATCCTTTGAGCTTCACCATCACGGATTACGGCCTCGCCATTAACAGCGTCGAGCCGGTGACGGCGGCGCACGTCACGGAATTATTGTCGGTCGATATCCTGGCCGACGAAGTGGAGGAATGGCTGGCGGAATCGCCGATGCTGAAGCGCTCGTTTCGCCGCGTCGCCACCATTGCGGGCCTTGTCGAACAGAACAATAATTCCGTGCGCAAGACCATGAAGCAGGTCACGTTCTCGACCGACCTGATCTATGACGTGCTACGCAAATATGAACCGGATCATGTGCTGCTCTCGATGGCGCGCGAAGATGCGGAGCGTGAGCTTCTGGACCTCGATCGCCTCTCCGACATGATCATCAATTTCCAGAGCCGCATTCAATTCCGCGCTTTGCCGCGACCGTCGCCTTTGTCGCTGCCGGTGATCCTGGATGTGCGCACCGAACGTTTGCCGGGCGGCGGCATGGAGGCGCTGCTCGCGCTGGCGAGCCTGGAGGAAACGGCGGAGCAATTGATTGAGGAGGTCGAACATGGCCTCGTCGCTTGAGGTGACGTTCGCAGGACAAGCGATGGTGCTGGACGCCGCGCTCGGCCTGTTCTGGCCCGAGCATTCGGCGCTGATCGTCTCCGATCTGCATCTGGAAAAAGGCACGTCCTACGCGCAATTCGGCGCGGCGGTTGCGCCCTATGACACGCTGGACACCTTGGTGCGGCTGGACAAACTGGTGTGCCGCTACACGCCGCGCCGTCTGGTCATGCTCGGCGACAGCTTTCATGACAAACAGGCTTGGGAGCGCTTGCCCGATGGCGCGCAACGCCATCTCGTGAATATCTGCAATTCGGTGGACGAGGCGGTGTTCGTCGAAGGCAATCACGATGTGGGCGTGAAGGTGCATCCGTGCCTGCAATTCGCCGATGAGATCACGCTTGGCGGCGTCGTGTTGCGGCACGAACCCGAAGCTGATAACGCGCCGCAGATCATTGGCCACTTCCATCCCAAAGCAGGCGCCAATCTGCGCGGCTTCCGCCTGCGCGGAAAATGCTTCGCCAAGACGGATAATCTTCTAGTGATGCCGGCCTTCGGCAGCTTTACCGGCGGATTGGACATTCGCGATGAGGTATTCACGGACTTAAGCGGCGGCGCTGACTGGCAGGCCTATTTGGTTTATAAAAGCACGATTGCGGCTTTAAAATAACTGATCCCCTCCGCACCTCCCCTTTGCAAGGGGAGGGACATCATTGTCGCGAGAGGTAGTAAAAGCTGCGCCTGGCGCGGCCGCTCAATATGAGGCGCGCCATCGAGGTCCCTCTCCCTGACAGGGAGAGGTGCGGAGAGGGTCACTTCTTCAACAACTTCTTCGCCGCCTTCACAAAATCCGCCTCAACATCACAGTACTCCGCCCAGGGATCAGCCTTCTTCACCAGCGCCGGAACGCTGCGAATATTAAACTTCTGCGGGTCGAGGCCCTTGCGCACCTGGCTCCAGGCCACCGGCATGGACACGGTCGCCCCAGGCCGGGCGCGGGGCGAATAGGGCGCGACGGCGGTGGAGGTGCGGTCGTTGCGTAGATAATCGAGAAAGATTTTCCCGACCCGCGCTTTCTTCGCCATGTTGATTAGATAAAGCTCTGGCGAGTCCGCCGCCATCTGGCGGCAGACTTCCTGCGCGAAGCCCTTGGCTTCCGGCCAGCGCAACTCGCCTTTTTTTGGCTTCGCGAGCGGCGCCACAACATGCAGTCCTTTGCCGCCGGTGGTCTTGCAGAAGCTGGTCATGCCGAGCGCCGTCAGCCGGTCGCGGATTTCCTTGGCGCCGTCGATCACGGCGGAAAAATCCACGTCCGGCGCCGGATCAAGATCGAACACCAAACGCCCCGGCGTTTCCGGATCGCCCGGCTGGCAATTCCAGGGATGCAGTTCCGTCGCGCCGGATTGCGCGGCGGCGATCAGCGCCGCTGCGGTGTCGAATTGGATATAGGGTTCCTTGTCGCCGCGCACTTTGACTTCGGTGATCAGGTCGGACGAGCCCTTGCCGGCGTGGCGCTGGAAAAAGCTCTGTCCGCCGATGCCGTCCGGCGTGCGAATGATGGAGCAGGGGCGCCCCTTGATGTGCGGCAGAATGCGTTCGGCGATGGCTTCGAAATAGTTGGCAAGATCGGCCTTGGTCGCCTCCGGCTGGTCGTCCGTCGCCGGCCAAAGGATTTTTTCCGGATGCGAAATCGCCACGCCCAGCACTTTCATTGGGCCGCTTTTCGCAGCCGCTGATCGAGGGGCGCTTTTGGATGCCGTTGCCGCCGCTTTCGTGGCCATCGGTTTTTCCTGCACGATCTCGGATGCCGGTTTGTCCTGGCGCAGCCCCTTGAAGGCAGCTTGCCGCAACGCGCCGTCGCCGGTCCAGCCCGCGAACTCCACCTCGGCGATCAAAACCGGCTTGGCCCATTTGATCGTCTCGGGCCCGCGCGGAACCGCGTCCCCTTCAAACGGCGAGGTCTTGGCCGCCACCTTTTTCAGCTCCGGCACAAGACGCGAGACCACAGCGCGACCATAGCCGGTGCCGATGCGGCCAACATAAACAAATTTTCCGTCACGGTTCACACCCGCCAGCAAGGATTTGAAGCGGCCATTTACTTCGGTCCAGCCGCCGATCACGATTTCCTGCCCCGCACGGCATTTGGATTTCTGCCAGCTGTCGCCGCGGCCGGAGCGATAAGGCGCATCGAGCTGTTTGGAGACGATGCCTTCCATGTTCATTTCGCAGGCGGCCTTGTGTACGTCCGCGCCTGGATTCTTCACATGCGGGATATAACGGATGATGCCTTTGCCGCCTTTCACCAGCTTTTCCAGCTGCGCCTTGCGCTCGGACAAGGGTAGAGTGCGCAGGTCGGCGCCGTTTAGAAACAAAAGATCGAAAACATAGAATACCAGCGCTTCGGTATCGCCGGTGGAGA
>JBEVJO010000398.1:0-6325 GCA_040510175.1 Caulobacterales bacterium | reverse complement strand
CCGATTTTACGTTGAATCATGCGCTACATTTTGAGTGTAGCGCATCGAACCACGGCAATTCGATCCCGAATTGCCGCACGATGCGCTAGAGGACGGCAATGCTCGGCAAAACCGCGGGCGGCCTTTTGTGGATGGCGCGCTACCTTGAGCGCAGCGAAAACATCGCGCGTCTGGTCGACGCCGGGTTTCGCATTGCCTTGACGCGCGCCGCGTCCGCCGAGGACGAATGGAGCTCCATTCTCGCCACCGCCGCCGCGCAGCATTCCTTCGTCGAGCGCTACAAGAAAATCGACGGCCCCTCCGCCATCAATTATTTGCTGCGCGACAAGGAAAATCCCTCCAGCGTCTTGTCGGCGATTGAATCCGCGCGCTCCAACGCCCGCCTTGTCCGCACCGCCCTGACGCGGGAAGTCTGGGAATCCGTAAACGTCTGCTGGATGACGCTGAAGGAGGCGCTGTCGCGCCCCGTGCAGCAATCCGAATTGCCGGCCTTGCTCGGCACGATCCGCCAGCAAAGTGCGTTGGTGCGCGGCGCCATGCACGGCACCATGCTGCGCAACGACATCTACAATTTCGTGCGCATCGGCACATTGCTTGAGCGGGCCGACAACACCTCGCGCATTCTGGACGTCAAATATTATGTGCTGCTGCCCGCCGCCTCCAGCGTCGGCTCGGAGCTCGACAATGTGCAATGGGAAACCATTTTGCGCTGCACCTCGGCCGAGCGCGCCTTCGGTTGGTTGCATGGCGGCGAAGTCAGCCCGACGCATATCGCGGAATTTTTGATTCTCGACCGGCGCATGCCGCGCTCGCTCGCCTTTTGCTATCATGGCCTTTTGGCCAACCTGACCCATCTGCAAAAGGATTTGAATGAGCGCCAATCCTGCATCGCGCACGCCCATGCCATCGCGCAGCGCTTGGAAACGCAGAGCATTCAATCGATTTTTAGCTCCGGCCTGCACGAATTCATTTCCGACTTCATCCGCGACAATTCCATCCTGGCCCGCAGGGTCGAAGAAGATTATCGCTTCTACGGCTAGGGCTTGGTCATGCGTCTCAAGATCTCCCATACGACCCGCTACGTTTACGCTTCGGCGCCGCCTTACGGCGTTCAGCAATTGCGCCTGACGCCGAAGGTGCGCCCGGGCCAAAGCATCCTGCACTGGAGCCTCGACGTAGAAGGCGGCATCAAGGAAGTCGAGTTCCGCGACCAGCATGACAATCTCGTCACGCTGGTCAGCCTGGAAGCTGGACACTCTTCCATCCTGGCCCGCTCCGAAGGCACGGTCGAAACCACCGATTTGGCCGGCATGTTTGGCAAGCACGATGGCCGGGCGCCGCTTTGGTATTTTAAGCGCAGCACGCCGCTCACGCAGCCCGGCGCAGGCGTGCGCGCCTTAGTGGCTAAGGTCGGCAAAACCTTCGACAGCGACATCACCCGCCTGCACGCTTTGTCGGAAACGATCCTCGCCAGCGTGGAGTACGACTCCGGGCGGACCAATTCGGCCACCACGGCCGAAGGTGCGATCGAGGCGGGCCACGGCGTCTGCCAGGATCACACCCATATCTTCATCGCAGCCGCGCGGCTGATGGGGTTCTCGTCCCGTTATGTCAGCGGCTATTTGATGATGGACGACACCACCCAACAGGACGCTGGCCATGCCTGGGCGGAAATCCACGTGCCGGAATTGGGCTGGGTTGGCTTCGACGTCTCCAACCAGATTTCCCCTGACGATCGATATGTGCATCTCGCCAGCGGGCTGGATTCAACCGAGGCGGCGCCGATTACCGGCATAACGATGGGCGCCAGCGACGAGGCTTTGAGCGTCACGCTGCAGGTTCAACAATAAGAGCGAGCGGATTAATCATTCCGGTTGAATGGGCCGAAGCAGCCTAATCGTTTTTGATAACGACAAATTCACGCGCCAAAGTGGGATATCGTCAATTAGCGTATGGCGCGATGGCGGGCGGCGCATCAAAATCGTCGGCCAAAACGGCGAATCGGCCGACAGTGAGACGGGGCGGAAGGACGAAGATGACTTATTGCGTCGGATTACACACGAGCCGCGGACTCGTGTTCATGTCCGATACCCGAACCAATGCGGGCGTCGACAACATCTCTGTGTTTCGCAAAATGCACACCTGGTGCAAGCCGGGTGATCGTGTGCTTACGGTGTTGACCGCCGGCAATCTGGCCACGACGCAATCCGCTATTTCGCTGCTGGAAGAGCGCACCAAGTCGCCGGGTACGCGCGCGCCGTCCATCCTGGAAGCGCCGAGCATGTTCCAGGTCGCGCGCACCGTCGGGCAGACCCTGAAGGACGTCATTCAGGCCAACGCCAATACCGGCCAGACCGCAGACTCGACCTTCAACGCCAGCATGATTCTGGGCGGTCAGATCGCCGGCGCGCCGCCGCGTCTGTTCCTGATCTACCCGGAAGGCAATTTCATCGAAGCCAGCCCGGACACGCCGTTCTTCCAAATCGGCGAGACCAAATACGGCCGTCCTATTCTGGTGCGCGCCTTCGAGTCTGACATGAGCTTTGAAGAAGCCGTAAAGCTTTTGCTGGTGTCATTCGACTCCACGCTAAAGGCCAACCTCACCGTCGGCATGCCGCTGGACGTGCAGGTCTATAAGCGCGATTCCTTCGAGATCGGGCCGAGCAAACGCATCGAACGCGACGACGCATATTTCCAGACAATCTCTAAAGGCTGGGGCGACGCGTTGAAGCGGGCTTTCCAAAGCCTGCCGAGCTTCGAGTTCTAAGCCTTCATCCGCAACTGACCAAGATAATCGATCTTGCCGAGCGGTGCGCCTTGCGCCCGCAGGATGTCGTACGCGGTCGTGACGTGGAAATAGAAATTCGGCAGGCCGAACGACAGCAAAAAGTTTTTGCTGGTGAACGGCAATTTGTTCTGGCCGACCTCGAACACAACATCGGAATTGTCCAGTGCGTCGATTTCATCTGGACTGAAACCCGCGACGGTCTGGCGCGCGTCAGCGATCAGCTTCACCAAATCCGCATATGAAGCAGGCGGCGTTTTGGTGGGAATGCCGCCCTTTCCGGTCTTCAGCATATTAATCGTGCCCAGCGAATGGTGCTCGATCAAAATCGCCTGAAGGCTCAGCGGAAACATATCGGACGCTAGCCGGGCGCTTAGATAGGTATCGGGATCGGTTCCGTTTTCGATCGCATGCGCCCGTCCCCGCTCCAAGAAGCCCGACACGGCGCCGAGCATCTGGAGATAGGTGGGTACACACACTTCATAGAGTGAAAGGCTCATTGGATATTCCTGGTTATGTCAGCTAATCCCGCGCTTCGCGGCCGTGCCATATGCGGACGATAATCTGATCTGCACCGTCTTCGACGAAATAAATGACGTAGGCAGCGCCGGAAAATCGCACGATATATCGGCGCGCTACTCCGCTCTGGACATTCATGCACGCAGCCGTTTTTCCGGCGATAAAATCTTCGGCCGCCTTCAGTCGCTTCAAAAATCGCCGAGACGCCGATGGATTGCGATCCAATAACCAACGATACAACCGCTCCACATCGTCAAGCGCCGCGTCAGAATAGCGGATCATCCCCGCCGGCTGGCGAGCGGACGCGATAGAGGCGCGTTTGTTGGCAATGAGTCCAACCAGTCGTGGACTTGCGCGCCATCAACGGCAGCGCGCGTCTCACGCCAAAGCGCAATTCGCCGCCCCAACTCTGCGTCATCGCCTAGGTCACCGCCAATATCCTCAGCGGCGTCTTCCAAGACACGCTGCGCTAAAGCCTCAACGGTCTCACCCGTTTCGGAAGCAAGTCGCTCAAGGCGTTCCGCCGCCTTTGCGTCGATGTTCAAGGTGATTTGCTGAGCCATCGCGAATACCTACCATATTTGCTCTGCTCAGCAAACCAGCCTAATTCAACGTCGCGTCTCTCGGCCGTTCAGCCTTCAGCGCTATTCCGTTGATGGTGAGCGCGCCAGCCTTCTCGCCGACCTCGATGGTTTCGCCATCTTTGACCGCGCCTTCCAGGATGAGCCGCGCGAGCGAGTCTTGCAGTTCCTTCTGGATCACGCGTTTCAGCGGACGCGCTCCATAGACCGGATCGTAGCCTTTGTCCGCGAGCCAAGCGCGCGCGTCTTTGTCCAACGCCAACTTCATGTTGCGATCGGCCAGCAATCTTTCGAGGCGCTTCAGCTGAATATCCACGATCGACGTCATCTGCGCGCGGCCAAGCCGCTTGAACAAAATGATCTCGTCGATGCGATTGAGGAATTCCGGCCGCATGCGCGCGCGCACCTCGCCCATCACTTGATCGCGCACATCCTCGACGTCATCGCCTTCGCCCTGACCCGCCAGATATTCGGCGCCCATATTGGACGTCATGATCAAGATGCAGTTCTTGAAATCCACCGTGCGGCCCTGGCCATCCGTCAGGCGGCCATCATCCAATACCTGCAGCAGCACGTTAAACACATCGGGGTGCGCTTTTTCGATTTCGTCGAAGAGTACGACTTGATAGGGCCGCCGCCGCACCGCTTCGGTGAGCGCGCCGCCTTCATCATAGCCGACATAGCCCGGTGGGGCGCCGATCATGCGGCTCACCGAATGCTTTTCCATATATTCGGACATATCCATGCGCGTGACGGCGTTTTCGTCGTCGAACAGATAGCCCGCCAGCGCCTTGGTGAGTTCTGTCTTGCCGACGCCCGTTGGCCCCAGGAACAGGAACGAGCCGATCGGCCGATTGGGATCCTGCAATCCCGCCCGCGCGCGGCGCACGGCGTCGGACACCGCCCGCAGCGCATCTTCCTGACCCACCACGCGGCCGCGCAATTGGTCTTCCATGCGGAGCAATTTGGCGCGCTCGCCCTCCAGCATTTTTTCGACCGGCACGCCGGTCCAGCGCGACACCACGCCGGCAATGGCTTCGGCGTCGACGACTTCCTTGACCATGTCGCCGCCCGCGCCTTCAGCCTCGGCGAGCTTCCGCTCAAGGTCTGGGATTCGGCCATATTGCAGTTCGCCAGCTTTGTTAAAATCGCCGCGGCGCTTGGCGTCTTCCAGCTCGGCCCGCGCGTGATCAAGGTCTTCCTTGAACTTCGTGGCCGTCGCCAGCTTGCCTTTCTCCGCGCGCCATTCGCTTTCCAGGTCGCGCGACTTGGCTTCGAGCTTCTCAATCTCGTCGGCCGCTTTGCGAGCACGCTCCTTGGACGCGGGATCGGTTTCCTTTTTCAGCGCCTCTTGTTCGATCTTGAGCTGCATCAAGCGCCGATCGACTTCGTCCAGGGCTTCCGGTTTGGAATCCACCGCCATGCGCAGGCGCGACGCCGCCTCGTCCATCAAATCGATGGCTTTGTCCGGCAGGAAGCGGTCGGTGATGTAGCGGTTGGAAAGCTGGGCCGCCGCCACGATGGCGGAATCGGCGATGCGCACGCCGTGGTGCACTTCGTATTTTTCCTACAGGCCGCGCAGGATCGAGATCGTGTCTTCGACATTCGGCTCTTCGATCATCACCGGTTGGAAGCGGCGCGCCAAAGCGGCGTCCTTTTCGATGTGCTTGCGATATTCGTCGAGCGTTGTCGCGCCGATGCAGCGCAATTCGCCGCGCGCCAAAGCAGGCTTCAGCAAATTCGAGGCGTCCATGGCGCCGTCGGCTTTGCCCGCGCCGACCAAGGTGTGCAGCTCGTCGATAAACAACACAATGCCGCCCGCCGCGCCTTCAATTTCCTTCAGCACGGCCTTCAGGCGCTCTTCGAACTCGCCGCGATATTTCGCGCCGGCGATCAAAGCGCCCATATCGAGCGCCAGCAGCTTCTTCCCTTTCAGGCTTTCGGGCACGTCGCCATTGACGATGCGCAGCGCCAGACCTTCAGCGATCGCGGTCTTGCCCACGCCGGGTTCGCCGATTAGCACCGGATTGTTCTTTGTACGGCGCGTCAGCACCTGGATGGAGCGGCGGATTTCTTCCTCGCGCCCGATCACGGGGTCAAGTTTGCCGTCGCGCGCCGCTTGCGTCAGATCGCGCGAATATTTCTTCAGGCTTTCATATTGATCTTCCGCATTGGCGTTATCGGCGGTGCGGCCCTGACGCATGGAATTTATGGCCTCGTTGAGCTTTGGCGCGGTCACGCCGGCGCGCCGCAAAATGTCGATGCTTTTGGTGTTGGGGACGATGGTCAGCGCCTGCAGAATGCGCTCAACCGTAACGAAGCTATCCCCGGCTTTCTTGGCGGCCTCCGCGGCGGAATCAAACACGCGCGCGGTTTCGGACGACAGATACATCTTGCCGTCGCCGCCCTGCACTTGCGGGATCGCCGCCAGCGCTTTTTC
>JBEVJO010000397.1:0-3407 GCA_040510175.1 Caulobacterales bacterium | reverse complement strand
ATACCTCGGGCTGCCCCTTGCGCACCCCTTCGGGCATGATGGTGGGCTCCTATTCGATGCTGGGCGAGAATGGCGACATTTTCGACATCGAAATCCCTGCGTTCTCCTTGGACAGTCCGCACGAAGACAGGATGATGAACTAGAGTCCCGGACTTTAATTCGCCCCTGCCCCAGGGCCCCGGTAAGGCGAAGTAAAGTCCAAAGGGACTCTAGCTCCAATATGTTATAGAGCAGCTTATGGATTTGAAATTCGCCCAGCGCTTGCCGCCACGGTGACCCGAATTTCAAATCCGCTGCTCTAGTTTTTCAGCGTGTGACTGCGTCGTGACGGCGCAGCGCAATTATTTTACGCTTAATGCTGAAATGCGCCTTGAAGCTTGCCGCCTTCAAGGGTTAGCCTCCTTGCATGCACTACAAGATCCGACGCGCCGAAATTGAGGATGCCGCAGACCTAGCCGCGCTTCACGTGCGGGTCTGGCGTCAAACCTATTTGGGCGTGTTGCCCGCACCTTTGGTCGACAATGTCACCCTGGGCCGCGAGCTGCGATTCTGGCGTGCGGCGATCCGCCGCCAGGACGTTGATTTGGACGACATCATCCTTATCGCAGAATCAGACGTGGGCGACATGGTCGGCTTCGGCGTGGCCGGCAAAGCGCGTGATGAACGCGGTCCGTGGGATGGCGAGATCACCATGATCTATGTCGAGCGCGCGCATCAGCGTCACGGCATCGGCAAGGCGCTCATGCGCGCCATGGCGGATCACTTATTGTCGCGCGCTTTGTTCAGCGCGGGGCTGTGGGTCGTCGAGCGCAATCAACGCGCGCGGCGCTTCTATGAATCGCTCAGTGGCCGCCCATCCGGGACACGCGACGAACGGATGCAGGGTTTCCTCGTGCCCGTCTCAGCCTATGCCTGGGAAGAAGCCGCGGAACTCGCCGGTCGCACTGTGGTGCGCCACTAATTCATTCCGCTTTGCATTGTGCGGCAAATCACGGTTAAAGCGCTTGCCTGCGCACCGTGAAGGATCGCTCACGTGACCGCCGAACAGTCCGCCGATTCCGTATCACCCGTCCGCACCGTCACGGCGATCAGCCGCGTCGCGGCGCCGATTCTTGCGGTCGTGATTCTGCAAGCCGCCGGCGGCATTCTGTCAGTGCTGGTGCCGCTGGCGATGGACGCCAAGGGACTGTCCGCGTTGTCGGCTGGTCTGGTCGCCGCCGCGTATGCGATCGGCTTCATGTCCGGCGCGCTCTATGCACCGCGCATCATCCGCGACGTCGGACACATCCGCGCGTTCGCCGCAGCCGCGGGCATCGGCGGCGCTCTAACGCTGACGCTCTATATGCGTTTTGATGGCTGGGCATGGGCGCCTTTGCGTCTCGCGTCTGGCTTTTGTATCGCGGTTTTGTTCACGGCCGCCGAGAGCTGGATCAATTCGTCGACGCCGCGCGAACGGCGCGGCGGCGTGATCGGCATCTATCAGGTCGTGACGAAAATGACCGTTGCGATGGGGCCGTTCTTGATCGCGGGTCACGCCGCCTTGGGGCCGGACGGCTTCATGCTGGCGGCGGCGTTTTTTGCGATCTCTTTGGTGCCCGTGTGCTTCACGCCGCACGCGCAGCCGGCGCTGCCGTCGGCCGATCCGTTTCCATTGCAGCGCATTTGGGAGGTCGCGCCCGCCGCCGTGGTCGGCGCGTTTCTCGCCGGCTTCACCAATCAAGGCATACTCGCCATCCTGCCCATCTACGCCGCGCGCGCGGCGCAAGAAGCGCATGCGACGGACCCGGCGTTTCTCGCCGCCGCCTTCGTCGCCGCGACCTGGATTGGTTCGACCGTTTTCCAATGGCCGGCAGGCCGGCTGTCCGATCATTACGACCGGCGCGCCATCATCGCGTGGCTGGGCGTGCTGGAATTGCTCGGCGCGTTGCCGCTAATGATTTTCGGACCCGGTCTGCCTTTCTATTTCGCCCTGCCCTGCGCATTCCTTTGGGGCGCCGGCGCACTGTCGTATTACGGCGTCTGCGTTGCGCACGCGACCGACCGTGCGCCGCCCGAGCAGGCTGCGCGAGTCGTCTCTGGTCTTTTGTTCGTGTGGTCTGCGGGATCGATCATCGGGCCGGGCGTGGCAGGCGCGGCCTTCGATTCGCCCTTAGGCGGCCATGGCCTGTTCGGCGTCGCGGTGTTCGGCGCCCTCACCCTGATCATCTTCATGTGGGGCCGCCAATTTACCGACGCCGCGGTGGAGGTCGTCGCCAAGGTGCCGTTCTTCGCCTCGCCGCCGAGCCCCTCTATGGTGATGGCGGAAATGGCCGGCGATTCGGCGTCAGAGCCTCGACTAGCGCCTGGCGCGCCGGACGAAAAACAAGCGAAACCCTGATTTATCCGTACTCTCGCGCCCGCCGCTTGCCCGCCGCCGCCTGAACCCCGACAACAGGATCAAAGGATTCGGCGTATGAGCAAAAACGGCGTTCTACCGGACGAGGCGATCAGGCAATTGGCTGCGCAAGGCGCCATCCAGACGCCCCGATCCTTTGATTCCGACCAGATCCAGCCCGCGAGCCTGGATTTGCGCCTGGGGGCCAAAGCGTATCGTCTGCGCGCCAGCTTCCTGCCCGGCTCCGGTCAACGAGTCGAAAAACGCCTCACCTCCGACGTCTTGATGCACGAACTGGATTTGTCGGCGGGCGCGGTGCTGGAGACCGGTTGCGTCTATATGGTCCCGCTGCAGGAAGCGCTGAAACTGCCGAAGGATTTGCATGGCGCGGCCAATCCGAAGAGCTCGACCGGCCGCATCGACGTGTTCGTGCGCGTGGTCGCCAATGACGCCACCGCCTTCGATCAAATCCCCGCAGGCTATGAGGGCGCGCTTTACGCTGAAATCAGCCCGCGCACGTTTTCCATTCTGGCGCGCGAAGGCGACCGGCTCTGCCAATTGCGCTTACGACGCGGATCGCACGTAGCGCTGAAAGACATCACTTTCTCCGTGGATCTGTCACGCCGCGATGGGCCGGTCGGTTATCGCGCGCGCCGGCACGCGGGCATTTTAGATCTCATGCGGATCGGCCTGCACGACCCGCACGATTTCTGGGAGCCACTGATCCCACGTAACGGCCGCATCGTGCTCGATCCCGGCGAGTTCTACATTCTCGCCTCCAAGGAAACCGTCAGCGTACCGCTTGAGATGGCGGCGGAAATGGCGCCGATTGCACCGGAGCTGGGTGAGTTTCGCGCCCATTATGCGGGCTTCTTCGATCCCGGTTTCGGCTTGAACCAGGGCGGCTCGCGCGCCGTGCTGGAAGTGCGCTCGCGCGACGTGCCCTTCATTCTGGAAGACGGTCAGCCGGTCGGCCGCCTCGTCTATGAAGCAATGGCGAGCCCCCCCGTAAAACCTTATGGCGAAGGCTCGA
>JBEVJO010000396.1:0-5046 GCA_040510175.1 Caulobacterales bacterium | reverse complement strand
GAGCGCATTGTCGTGCCGGTGGTGGCCTGCGGCATCGGGACGACGCCGGAAGCTGCTGCTGCGGCGATCTATGCTGGCGCCAAGGAATTTCTGCCTTTGCCGCCGGAAGCCGAATTGATCGCCGCATTGTTGGCCGCCGTCGCCAATGACGAACGGCCGATGATCGCGCGTGATCCGCAAATGCTGACCGTAATTCGCCTGGCCGATCAGATCGCGCCGTCGGAGGCCAGCGTGCTGATCACCGGCGAAAGCGGCGTCGGCAAGGAAGTGATCGCCCGGCGCGTGCATCAGCGCTCGCGCCGCGCCGACAAGCAATTCATCTCGGTCAATTGCGCGGCCATTCCAGAAAATCTGCTTGAAAGCGAATTGTTCGGGCACGAGAAGGGCGCTTTCACCGGCGCCATCGCCCGTCGCATCGGCAAGTTCGAAGAGGCCGATGGCGGCACGTTGCTGCTGGACGAAATCACCGAAATGGATGCGCGTCTGCAGGCCAAATTGCTGCGCGCCCTTCAGGAACGCGTGATCGACCGCGTCGGCGGCGGCAAGCCCGTGCCGGTGAATATCCGGGTCATCGCGACCTCAAACCGCGACATGCATGAGGCGGTTTTGCACGGCGAGTTCCGCGAGGATTTATATTACCGCTTGAACGTCGTGAATTTGCGTGTGCCCGCCTTGCGCGAGCGCCGCGACGACATCGTGCCTTTGGCGGAGTTTTTCATCGACCGTTACGCCAAATCTAACGGCGTGCCGGTGAGGGCGCTGTCGGAAGACGCCAAGGCGCAACTCGAGCAGGCGCAATGGCGCGGCAATGTGCGCGAGCTGGAAAACTCGATGCACCGCGCGGTGTTGCTGGCGGTGGGCGACAAGATTGGCGTCGACGCCATCCGCGCGCCGGACGGCGGCTTGATCGGCATGGGCAATGACGTGTCGCGCCGCGCCGTGGAAAGCGCCGCCGCGGCGTCGCGCGATCTGGTCGGCCGCACGGTGGCGGAAGTGGAACAGGATCTGATCTTATCAACGCTGGATCATTGCCTCGGCAATCGCACGCATGCGGCGGTGATCTTGGGCATTTCGATCCGCACCTTGCGCAACAAGCTGAAGCTCTATGGTGATCAAGGGGCGAGCGTCCCGCCGCCGGGCGGCGACGCGCGAGCGGCTTAGAATCAGCTTAAGGCGCGTGTGAAGAGGGGGCCTGACATGTCCAAAGCCTATCGGGATTTCCATTTCGCAAAGGTGCGCGACGTCGTCGCGCCATTGGGCGGCAATTTTCCCTATTGGCTTGAGGCAGCCGAAGAAGCGGATTTTCCCGCGGATTACTTAGCCGCGATGGCCGAGACCGCGTTTTGCTGCATCGGCAATGAATTCGCCGAAGCATCGCCCGAAAGACTTGAAGAACTCCAAGAAGCCATCGTCGTGCTGCGCGAATGCTGCATGGCCATGGAAGCGCTCGAAAGCGCTGAATAAGGAAACAATAGATGGCTGACGCCGCGTTGGGGTCTCTTTCGGCCAGACAGGTCGACCAGAAAAACTTCGCCGCCGCGCTAATGCGCGGCGATGTCGCCATGGGACTTGGCGCGATCGGTCTGGTCGTATTGATGATCACGCCGCTGCCGGCATTTTTGCTCGACTTTCTGTTGGTGATTTCGATCACGCTGTCGGTCTGGGTGCTGATGACGGCGCTGATGACGCGCACGGCATTGGAGTTCTCGTCGTTCCCGACCGTGCTGCTGATCGCGACTTTGTTCCGTCTCGGGCTGAACATTGCCTCGACGCGCTTGATCTTGTCGCACGGGCATGAAGGCGAGGGTGCGGCGGGCAAGATCATCGGCGGCTTCGGTCATTTCATGACCGGCGACAACTTTGCGATCGGCGTCATCATCTTCGCCATTCTGGTGATCGTGAATTTCGTGGTCATCACCAAGGGCGCCACCCGGATCGCCGAAGTCTCCGCACGGTTCAGCTTGGATTCGATGCCCGGCAAACAAATGGCGATCGACGCCGATTTGTCGGCCGGCCTGATCAGTGAAGACGTGGCGCGCGAGCGCCGCAAAACGCTGGAAGCGGAATCCACCTTTTTCGGTTCCATGGACGGCGCCAGCAAGTTCGTGCGCGGTGACGCGGTCGCCGGTCTGATGATCACAGCGATCAACATCGTCGGCGGCATCGCCATCGGCGTGTTGCAGCAAGGCATCTCACTTTCCGAAGCGGGATCGACCTACACGCAGCTGACCATCGGCGACGGCCTAGTAACGCAAATTCCAGCGCTCGTGATTTCCATCGCCGCGGGTCTGCTGGTTTCAAAAGCGGGCGTCGACGGCGCCGCGGATAAAGCCTTGGCCGATCAGTTTTTGCGGCAGCCGCAAGGGCTCGCCTTGGCGGGTATGACGGCGGCCGTCGCGGGCATGTTGCCGGGTATGCCGATGTTGCCGTTCGCGATCATCGCTGGGGCTTGCGGCGTGGGCGCTTGGAACCTCACCAAACGCGACGCCAAGATCAAAACCGACGCGGCGGCGGCGCTTCCGCCGCCCGCCGAGCCGGTCGAAGAGCCGATTCAAACGGCGCTGGCGCTGGACGAACTGAAGATCGAACTGGGCTTCGGTCTGTTGCCGCTGATCCACGACGTCGAAGGCCGCCGCCTGACGGATCAGATCAAGGCCCTACGCCGTCAGCTCGCCGGCGATCTGGGCGTGGTGATCCCGAGCGTGCGCATCCTCGACAATCTGCAGCTGGTCTCGGAAGAATATTGCATTCGGGTGAAAGAGATGGAGGCCGGCCGCGGCCGCCTGAAACTGCATCACCTTTTGATCATGGATCCGTCCGGCCAGGTGTCGCTGCCGGGCGAGCAGGTGAAGGAGCCGGTGTTCGGTTTGCCCGCTTTGTGGGTGGAGCAGGGGCTGCGCGAGGAAGCGGTGTTCCGCAATTGCACCGTGGTCGATCCGGCCACCGTGCTGACCACGCATCTCACCGAAATCCTGAAGGAGCATGTGCCGGATCTGCTGAACTTCGCGGCCGTGCAAAAACTCATCAAGGATCTGCCGAAAGAACACCAGAAACTGGTCGAAGACATCGTGCCGGGTCAGATCAGCCATTCCGGCATTCAGCGCGTGCTGCAGACCTTGCTGCGCGAGCACGTCTCGATCCGCGATCTGCCCGCCATTCTGGAAGGCATCGCCGAAGCGGTCGGTTCGACCAGCGATCTCATCCAGATTACTGAGCATGTGCGGGCGCGTCTGGCGCGTCAGATCTGCCACGCCAACCGTTCGGCCGACGGCTCGCTGCCGGTCATCACGCTGTCGCCGCAATGGGAAGAGGCCTTCGCCGAGGCGCTGGTCGGCGAGCGGGAGAAGGTTCTGGCGCTGCCGCCGTCCAAGCTGCATGAGTTCGTGGCGGGCGTGCGCGCGGCCTATGACAACGCCGCTGCGGCCGGCGAAACGCCGGCGCTTCTCACCAGCGGTGGAATCCGTCCATACGTTCGATCCTTGATCGAGCGATTCCGTCCGCAAACCGTGGTGATGAGCCAAAACGAAATTCATCCCAAGGCGCGGCTGAAGTCTTTCGGAAGTATTTAAGGCACTGAATTTATGCGCATTCGTACCTTCACCGCAGCCAGCATGAGCGAGGCGATGGCTATGGTGCGCCGGGAGATGGGCACGGACGCCATTATCGTGTCCACCCGCAATAATCCGCGCGGCAACGTGGAAGTGCGCGCCGCCATCGAAGATTCCAGCGGACAAAGTAAAGTCGAGGAGGCCGCGCGTGCGCGCCGGCACAACGACGCGGCGCGTTACGAGACCTTCGATTTCCTACATCAACTGACCTGGCACGGCGCGCCGGACTGGTTCGCGCGCGGTGTGGCGCAAGCGGCTGAGGCCTTGGACGATCTGGAGCCCGCCCCAGCTTTGGCGGCGGCTTTGGATTCGCGTCTGGGCTTTTCGCCGCTGCCGATCGCTTCCGAAACGGCGATCTTGCTGGCAGGCGCATCGGGCGTCGGCAAGTCCGCCGCTTTGGCGAAACTGGCTGCGCGCGCTGCAACCGCAGATGCGCCGGTCGCGATCATCTGCGCCGAGGGCGCAAACAGGGCCAGCGTGGCTGCGTCCGCCGCTTTTGCTGAGTTGGCGGGCGCCGAATTCGCCTCCGCCGCCGATCTGCAGCAATTGTCCGGTCTGTCGGCGCGGGCGCGTGCGGCGGGCCGGGTGATCTTCATCGACATGCCGGGCGTCAATCCGTTCGATCCGCAGGACGCCTTGTTCGCGCGGCGCTGCGCCTCTGCCGCCTGGGCCGAAATGGTCGCGGTGCTGCCCGCCGATTTACATCCGCAAGAATTGGAAGATTCAGCGCATGTGTTTTCCAGTCTGGGCGCGAAGCGGGCCATCATCACGCGGCTCGATTTGGCGCGCCGCCGCGCCGGCGCTGTCGCTGCGGCGGCGATTGGCGGGCTGAAGCTCGCGCATTTATCCATGGGCTGGCAAATTTCCGGCGGCTTGGCTCCGGCCACGGCCTCACGCATTGCGCGCATGATCCTGGACGTGGCGGTGGAAGACTCGCGCGCTGGGAATGCGGCGAAGAGCGCCAGCGCGGCATGAGCGCCCGCACACTTTTGCGCGTGGTCGCGCGCGGCCCGCAGGCGCCTGTTTTGGCGGTCGCCTCCGGCAAAGGCGGCGTCGGCAAGACGTGGTTCTCCATCACCTTGGCGCACGCTTTGGCGCTGCAGGGTGAGCGTTGCGCGCTGGTCGACGGCGATCTCGGCTGCGCCAATATCGACGTGCAGCTGGGCATCCAACCCAAACTCGATCTCGCCGCCGTGATTTCAGGGCGCGCGTCTCTTGCTGAGTCGGTGACGCCGGTATTGGGCGGCGCGGACCACGCCGGCGGCAGAGGCGGGTTTGACGTTTTCGCGGGGCGCTCTGGTTCCGGATCGCTGGCGGATTTGTCGGCGGGCGCAACGGGGGAATTGGCGGTTGCGGCGGTGTCGCTGGGTTTGATTTACGATCGCGTGATTTTCGATCTGGCGGCGGGCGTGAATTCCAATCTGATGCGGCTGGCGGC
>JBEVJO010000395.1:0-2772 GCA_040510175.1 Caulobacterales bacterium | reverse complement strand
GTGGACGTTGCAAATGGTGTCGGTGCAGGCGATGGCGTAATGGAACGAGATCGCCGACGGCACGACGCCCTCGAACTCGAAATCCAATTTCTCGCCGGTGGTGAGGTTCATGGTGAGATGGCCGCCGCGATTGCTGACGCCGTCGGCTTCCATATACGCAATGACATCGACTTCCTTGGCCGGAATGATTTCATCGCCTCGCACCACGTATCCCCATTGGTGCAAACGATCGACTTCGTCATAAAAGCAAATCGCGTTGACGCTCAGGTCCGGTCCGAATGTCGCCTGGGTATAGCGATGCACGCGCATATGCAGCCAATAACGGACTCCCCAGGAATGATCGCGGCCGAACAGACCTTCTTTGACGGTGTAGGTCTTGTCTTTGATCTTGATCGTGCCGCTGATGGTGCCGGCGGATTCCAGGTGGTTCTTGGCGATGTTTTCCATCCACTTGCCGGGCGTGTAGCCGATCGGCGGATGGTAATCCTTGGTCGTCAATTCAACGGAGATGTCTTCATCTTCAATCGACCAATGCCCGCCCTTGTCGTCCCAGTAAGCGCGGTGCGTGCCGTTGGCGCCGAAGCCATTTTTGACTTTATCGGACTCCTGCATCGGGTAAAGACCATCGCGCTTGTAGATCCAGTCCGGCGTGCCGACCTTGCTCCAAATCGAGGTGTGGCCACCCTGGAAATTTGGCTGATGCCCGATGCGGATAGCGCCGTGCAACCCTGATGCATGCTCGCCCCATTGAAGCCATACGCTTTCGTTCCACCAAGGGTCGTTGCTGTAAGGATGAGCTCCCTCATCCGATGGTTCATAAAAATGGACGTTTCCCTCGCCGACAACTTTCATCTAAGGACCTTCCCGAATTGATTAGTAGCTAGAAAATGCGCGTCGCCTAGAAGCCCAATGCGCCAAGCGTGTCCAAATCGCGCATCGCCGTCAGGTAGCGCTCGTTGAGCGTTTCGATGACTTCGATGGGCTGCATGTTTTCTGTGACGACGATCCACACCATGCCTTGCAGCATTTGGGCGCGGTATTCCTCCCAGGTCTCGCTCAAGGCGATCTTGGGTCCGCCGCGCTTTTGCAGCGCTTGCAGATAGGCGGCTATCAAATCACGCTCATGCGCGCGACGATCATCAACCGTCAGCGCGCTCCCGAGAAAATAGGCGATATCCTTGGCATAAGGCATCATTGCGATGCTTTGCCAATCCAACAATCCGGCGCGCCCATCTGGCTCGAAATACAGCTGGCCGATATGCGCATCGCCGTGCCCTAAGGCGAGAGCGGATGATTTATCATCGCGTTCCCACAAGTATCGCAACGCCGACATCATCAGCTCGCCGTCGCCATAGGGTGGCGTGATGGACCGCGCCACTTGCGGACGTGTGCTGAGCTCGCGAAAGCGATCACCAGCGGCCATGGCGGTGATGCCGTCGCGCTGCGAAGGGCTCCCGAGCACCAGCCATGGATATTTTGATGTTGGCCAATTCCAGGTGACGGCGTGCAGTTCCGCCATCATTTCCAGGATCGGCAAAGCTTGATTCGGCGTCAACGGCTTGGTGGGGTCGCCGAACGTGGCGCCGCGCGCCGCCAAATTCTCGAGCACGACGACACCGTCCGAGCCATTGTCGTCCGCGTAGAGGCATTCAGGCAGGAGGATATCCAGCTGCGGCGCGACGTCCCGATAGAACACCGCTTCCTGCAGGAACATCACGCCAAGATCGTAATATTGGCGCAAGCGCTCGTCGAAGCCGCCTTTGACGCAAATGTCTTTGTTGAACGTATTTCCAGCTGCGTCCTTGCAGGTGGCATTCATGAGAACCTTGGTCGCCGTGCCCCAGATGATCCGGTCTGTTTTTGAATCGAGTACGCGGGGCGCGTTCGGCTTTTGCGCGAAAGCCTTATCGAGCCAATCGGTCGTCAGCGCTTCAACATTTCTGGGGAACGTCTTGTTCATGTCGTTTCAAATCACCTGATGCAGATCAATCAATCTGGCAGAAGCCACGCGCCATTCGTCACGAAAAACTTTTCCAGAATATCGGGGCCTAGCTTTTCAAGCCGCGCCGCATGCGCGCCCATCGGGTCACGGCCGCCTTCGACATGCGGAAAGTCGCTCGAGTAGCAATAGACGTCTTCTATGCCGTAGCGCTCGATATATTCGTCGACGTGTTCGAAGTCGTAGGCGGAGACCCGTACATTTCGGTTGATATAGAAGGATGGGAACTTCGGCAGGCGCTCAACCGCTAAGGCCGACTGCACCTGATCTTGCGCGTTTCCTTCGGCCTTGAGTTCGATTTTTTTGAAAAGCGAATTGTTCTGCCGGTGCCAAAGATCGAGATTGTGCGCCAACTGTCCGATCCAATAGGAGCCCAGTTCAATCGCGCCGAAGCGCAAATTCGGATGCCGTTCAAAGACGCCGCCGGTGACCATCGTGGCGATGAAATTCTGTGGCGGAAGGTGAACGACCGAGAGCGCCCACGGGCTGAAGTCAAATTCGTGAAAGACCGAATAGCCCTTGAAGAAAGGCGCATCGCCCCAAGCGCGCGTGCCCAGGAAACCTTGATCCCCGAGAACATGCAGCGTCAGCGGAATATTGTTCTGCTCAAGCAATGCGTAAAAGGGCGTAAGATCACTGTGCGCCGGGGACACGCCGCCCAAAAGCGTCGTTGGCGAAACCGTGAAAGCACGGATCCCCCTGGAAATGAGGTCTTTTGTGACGCCCATCAATTCATCGACGCTGCGTCCATACAGATAGGCGACTGCTCGCAG
>JBEVJO010000394.1:0-5243 GCA_040510175.1 Caulobacterales bacterium | reverse complement strand
GCTTCGATTTGCTCCGGCAGTTTGATAAGACGAAGCCGATCGCGACTTTTGGCGGCGGCGGGCCGCATCAATGCATCGGGCAGTTCTTTGCGAAGCTCGAAGTGCAAATTCTGTTTGAAGAATTGCTGAAGCGCTTCCCGAACATTTCCCCAGCAGGGCCGGCCGAGCGCACGGATCACTTCACGATCCTTTTATCGCCGATCAAGCATCTGCCAGTGCAATTCAAGCCTGTTCACTAGTCATGCCGGCAATGCGCCGCTGTCCGCGAGAATGCCCGTTCTGCGAGGCGACCTGTAGCTTGCTTGTGGAAGCGGATTCGGAATCAGGCGCACTGGGCCGGATCGTCGGCGATCCGGACAGCGAGCTTAGCCGTGGTTTTGTTTGCCCAAAGTCGCAGGGCCTCCGGGATCTGCGCAATGATCCGGATCGGTTACGGCGGCCGCTTATTCGAGAGGGAGACAGCTTTCGAGACGCTAGTTGGGACGAGGCTTTGGACCTGGCCGCGGACTTGTTGCGCAAAGTGGCCGCGCACGGTCCAGATTCGCTCGGCTTTTATATAGGCAATCCGGCTGGCCACAATGTTGGTCTGATGCTGGGGTTGTTCGCATTTCTCGGCGCGGCGGGATCGAAGCAAATCTATTCAGCCTGTTCCGTCGACATCATGCCGCGCTTCCTCACCAATATTTTTCTCTACGGAAACCGTGGCGTGTTTCCCGTACCAGATATTGATCGCACGCAGCACATGCTGGTGATTGGCGCCAATCCCGTCGCCTCCAATGGCAGCACATTCACCGCACCGGGCTTCGCGCGCCGTATCGAAGCGCTGCAGGCGCGCGGCGGCAAGCTGGTTGTCATTGATCCAAGACGCACGGAAACGGCGGCGATCGCGGACGAATACATAGCGATCCGCCCGGGTGCTGATGCCTTACTGTTGCTCGCGATGGTGCACACGCTGTTCGCTGAAGGTCTAGTGAATTTGCGCGCTGCGGAAGTTTGGGTGAAGGACATGGCTGCGTTACGGGCGCTCACCGCCGCCTGGACGCCGGAACGGGTTGCAGATGCGACGGGGATCGACGCTGAACGCATCCGGACGCTGACGCGCGATTTGGCGCAGGCGTCTGCGGGCATCGTGCATGGGCGAGTCAGCGCCTGCGCGCAGCGTTTTGGCAGTCTCACCAGCTGGCTCATCGAATGCCTGAATATCCTGACCGGCAATCTGGACCGCGCCGGCGGCGTGATTTTTCCGCCTGCCGTTGTGCCCAGCATCTTTTCGCAAGCGCCTTATGTCGGCAAGCAAGCGCCCTATGACCGTTATCGCTCGCGGGTGGCCGGTGCGCCCGAAGTCGGCGGCGAATTTCCAACCTTCACCTTGCCCGACGAAATCATGACGCCCGGTGCGGGACAAATCCGCGGTTTCATTTGCTTCGCCGGAAATCCGGTTCTGTCCAACGCGAATTCGGACCGCTTGCGTGAAGCCCTGGGTTCGCTGGAGGCTTTTGTCAGCATCGATTTCTATTTGAACGAAACCAGCCGACACGCGCATGTGATCTTGCCGCCGCCTGACCCGCTGAGCCGCGACGAATTCACCTTTGCTTATGCAGCGCAGATTATCGGCAGCTTCGCGCAATACTCCCCAGCCGTGTTCTCTGTCCCAGAGGATGGGATGTCGGATTTCGACATCGTGATGAATCTGACATCCCGCTACTTGGGCCTGGAGCGCAAGGACTTTGAGAAAGGCTTTCTCACGGGCTTCGCGGAGCATTTCTGCGTACGGTTGCCGCGCTGGCCCTCGGACGGTGATGTCGCGTCAGTGTTGGAAGGGCTCGATCCCGCGCTGTCCACGGTGGAGCGTCTTTACGATTTGCTGGTGCGCGCGGGGCCGTGTGGCGACGGCTTTGGCGCCTATCCGGGCGGCATGACTTTGGAGATGATCCGCGAAGCGCCGTCCGGCGTGATGTTGGGTTTACAGGCCGAAGGCAGGCTTGCCGCAGTGTTGGAGACGCCGGATAGAAAAATCCCGCTCGCGCCCGCCATTTTTGTCGCTGACATTGACCGGCTGCAAACGGCCTTCGCCGCGGGAGAGTTTACTGACGGTACGCTGCGCTTGATCGGACGCCGTGACGTGCGTTCAAATAACAGCTGGATGCACAATCTGCCGGCGCTGGCAAAGGGCAAGATCCGTTGCACCGCCATGCTGCATCCGGACGACGCGCAGGCGCGCGGTGTGGAAGACGGCGACTGGATAGAGGTTTCGTCTGTGGCGGGGCGTATCACGCTGCCGGCGTCTGTGGACGCCGCTATGATGCCCGGCGTCGTTTGCATTCCGCACGGGTGGGGCCATGACGAGGAGGGCGCGCGGTTGCAGCTCGCCGCGCAAAGGCCGGGCGCAAATTTCAACACGTTGACGGACTATCGTGACTTTGACGTCCCCAGCGGCAATAGCGTGCTTAATGGGATTCCGGTGGAGGTGCGCCGGTTGCAAGCGGCGGCGTCTGGATGAGAAGCGACACAAACGCTGTGAACAAGAACAATACGCCGCTGCCGATAACGGCGATCTGATAGCTGCCGGTCAGGTCGAACGCCGCGCTGAACGCAATGCCGCCGATTGCGAACATCATTGAGACCGCGACGATCACCAGGGAAAATACCAAGGAGAATTGTTCGACGCCAAAAATGCGAAAGGTGAACAGAGCGATGAAGTCGCCTTCGGCGCCTTGCGCCAAGCCGATCAACGCAATTAGCGCGCCGACAAGCAACGCTTGTGATGGGTGGATACCGGCGAATGCCAGTCCCAGCGCGCCGAAACCGGCCATCGCCAGAAACCCGGCGGCGACCAAGGATGGCTTTACATAATCGAACAAAAAGCCGGCGAGGACGCGCCCGATCGAAGTGATGAGCAGGAAGCTGGCGATGATCGCCGCTCCGCCGGTGACGCTAAAGCAATTTGTCACGAGCAATGGCTGCAGCTGGCTGACAAATCCGCCAATCGGCAAAGCCGCCGTGGCGAAGGCCAAAAGGATCATCCAGAAGCGGCGGTCTTGCAGCACCGGCAGGAAACGGCGGAAGTCGAAAGCGCCTTTCGTGACAGGTTTCGCGGCGCCGGGGGCTTCGCGCAGCCAGGCGATCGTCAGCGGCATCGCGGCGACCAAAACCGCAGCGCCGATCGCAAGATATCCAACGCGCCAGCCGTGATCGCGAATGATGACGGCCAACAAAGGCTGCGCGATTGCGCCTATGACGGAGACGCCGCTCAGCACCAGCGCAAACGCCTTGCCGGAGTGGCGCGAAAACCAGCCCGCCACGGCGCGCAGATATACCACATTGCCGGTAATCGTCGCCGTCACGCACAGATAAAAGACGACCGCCATAAAGATCGGCGCCTGAGCCGGCATCGCGGCGAGCATCACGAAACCGGCGATCAGCATGATCTGGCCGATAAGGGCGATCTTGCGCACGCCAACGCGGTCGATCACCAGGCTCGCGATTGGCAACAACAAAGCATAGAAAAAGCCAACCATCGGGCCAATGGATAAAGCGCTCCGCGACCAGCCAAAGTCTTGTTGCATCGGAATGATGAACAAACTCGCTGAGTTGATCAGCGCCGGCGTACCCAATCCCACCCCAACAGAGGCGGCGAGAAGCGTACGCCAGCCACGCGCGAACTCTCCCTGCGTCTCCGTCAACTCCAAACCAGCGGCAGCAATTCCACCGTCGCGATCACGCCGCCCCGAAAGCGAATGTCGTCCGTCGCCAGCCGGAATTCCGGAATGCGTTTGAGCCATTCTTCAATGGTGACGCGCGCCTCAAGTCGCGCAAGATAGGCGCCAGGGCAGCGATGAATGCCCTGGCCGAACGCCGAGTGAGAGCGTTCTTTCCGATCGAAATCCGGACGGAAAGCGTCGGCGTTTTCGCGCTCGTCCAGGCCATGCAAAGGATTGGGCATCACGACGGCGTCGCCCTTGCGCATGTCGGCGCCAAAATACCTCATGTCTTCCTTGACCATGCGCGCGGTGCAGATCACGGGAAAACGCCGCAGCAATTCTTCGATGGCGGCCGGGATGATGTCGGGTTCGGTGAGCAGGCGCCGCCGATGATCAGGATTGGTTGCGAGGAAATGCATCGCAAAGCTGAGCAGGTTCGAGACGGTGTCGATGCCGCCTTGCAAAACCAGCTTCGCCATATTGAGCGCTTCGTCCGGCGTGAGCGAGCGGCCGCCTTCGACCTTGCCATTGATCATACGACTCAGCATGTCGTCGCCGTCTTTACCGAGCCGCTCCATGACCGGTTTCCGCAAATAATCGTGGAGCTTTTCATTCGCCTCCATCACGCTCATCTCGCCGGTAGGACGGATAATGTGCTCGTTGATCTCGACCAGGTAAGCGGCGTCTTCGATCGGCAAATCCACCATGCGCATGAAAATGCGCACCGGCAGCACACCGGCATAGTCGCGCGTGAATTCGCACTCGCCCCTGGGGAGGACCGCCTCGATCAGCGAAACCGCGAGCGCGCGCACGTCCGCTTCCATTTTGTTGATGACTTTCGGGCCGAGCACGCCGGTCAGCAGCATGCGGAAGTCCTGGTGCTTCGGCGGATCGAGCGACTGCGGTATCCCGAAGAATTGTTCGCCGACTTCCTTTGGAACAATGGAGATGCGGTTCGAGAAGCGCTCGTTGTCGCCCCACATCTGTTTGACCACTTCACCTTTGGTCGGCATCCAATGGCCGCCATTGGCCGTCGTCCAGACCATTGGCGGAACCTCATCGCGGAGCAAAGGCAGCCACGAGGAATAGAAATCTGTCTGCGATCCGGGCGGGGAATAAACGTCGAAATCCACCACAAGCGAGGCGGGCACATGGGCGGGAGGATTTTGGTTCATGACTCTGGCCTTGGAATAGAAAGCTGCAGTCCGTCGAGCGCGTCGGTCATCGTCAATTGGCAGGCAAGGCGTGATTGCGGCGCAACATTGTCCAGGCCTTCGATTAGTTCTCGTTCCATCTGACCGGCGCACTGAAGCTTATCGAACCATTCGGGCGCCACATGAACATGACAGGTGCCGCAAATGCCAGCGCCGCCGCACTCGCCGTCAATGCCGGGAAGGTCCGCCTGCAGTGCGACCTCCATCAAGCTGAGCCCGGGCTGCGCGCGCACTTCGCGGCGAGATCCATCGGGTAAGCGGAAAACGACGTTGGCCAATCAGTGTTCCTTCCGTTTGTCTTCTGGTCGCGCCGTCAAACTGCTACATA
>JBEVJO010000393.1:0-4069 GCA_040510175.1 Caulobacterales bacterium | reverse complement strand
CGGCGCCCTCGACCCTGGCGTACGGGTCGATATGCATCATCTGATCACGAAACTCTGGCGCGAACACAACCTCACCATCCTGATGGTGACGCACGACATCAAGGAAGCCTTCGCTTTGGGCAATCGCGTCCTGGCCTTCGACAAGCGCCGCCGCGACGCGCAAGCGCCCAATCGCTATGGCGCGACCATCACCTATGATCTGAAGCTCGACCGTAAAATGCGCAATGTCCCACCACCGGAGGAACTGGTGGAGCTGATCAGCGACGAGTTGGATTGAGCGCTACTTCTTCAAACCCGCAATAAACGCCCGCCAGCCGCCCAGATGCGTGATGTCCTCAGCGCCGATCATGGCGCGCGGTTCGGCGACGAAGCCTTTGACGATCTCGCCGTCTTCCAGTTCGACCGAACCGATGGCCAAAGGCGGCGGCACTTCGGCGGTGAAGCTGCCGAAGCTTTTTTCATCGAGTTCATAGACTTCCACCGCGATTGACGCCCCGCCTTCGTCGTAAATTAAAGCAGGCTTGGGCGGGACCGATTGCGTCATCGCATAGAGCTTATAGCTCGGCGCAGTCTTGGCTGATTTTACTAGCCGCGCATTGCGCGAGGACAACTGCCAATGCAGCGGCATGCCGTTCAAATGGGCGCCGACCACCGCGACCTTGATGTTCGCAAGATGCGGCTCAAGATCCAACGCCGGAATTTCAAACGCCGGCCCCGCCTCGAGATATTTCTGCGCCAAGTCCAACAAGAATGCGTCGGCCCAAGCCGGCGCGATGAAGGTGACGCCAAAACCTGTGCCATTGGCGCGGAAACCGGCCGGCGCGGCGATGGCGCTCATGTCGAGCAGATTCACGAAATTCGTGTAAAGACCGAGATTGGAATTGAGCGCCACCGGCTCCGCCATGACTTCGGCGATGCGATAAATCGTGGACGCCGTGGGCAAGAGGAGCGCATCGATCTGCTCCCACATCTTTGCGGCCTGGCGCAGATAATCCATGCGCTGATATTCAGCCTCGAAGGCGTCCGACGCCGAAAAGCCGCGACCGCCGGTGACGATGCCGCGCACCACCGGGTTCATCGCGCCCGGTTGGCTGGCGGCGAAATCCTTTAGCGCGGCGGTGCGCTCAGCAACAAACGCGCCTTGATACAAGAGCTGCGCACAATCCAGCAGCGGCGTGATGTCGACTTCGATCAAAGTCGCGCCCATTTCATGCACGCGCGCCGTAGCCGCCTCGTACAATTTGGCGGACTGCATATCCTGCAGCCAGTTCAGCTGTTTTGCTTTGGGCACGCCGATGCGCAGCTTCTTCGGCGCGGCTTTCGGCGCCGGCGCCGGACGCGAATAGGCATCGGTTTCATCGTAAGCTGTAACGATGGAATCCACCAAGCGCGCATCAGCAACGTCATTGGTGAACACGCTGATGCAATCCAACGAACGGCAGGCCGGCACAAGGCCGCTGGTGCTCCAGCGTCCGCGCGTGGGCTTCAAGCCGATCAGATGATTGAAGGCCGCCGGCACGCGGCCCGAGCCAGCCGTATCCGTGCCCAGCGCGAACGCCGCCAGCCCCGCCGCAACGCTCACCGCTGAGCCTGAACTCGATCCGCCGGACACATATTCGTGATTGAACACGCAATGCGGCGCGCCATAGGGCGAGCGCGCGCCAACCAGTCCGGTGGCGAACTGATCCAGATTGGTTTTGCCGATGAAGATCGCGCCGGCCGCCTCCAGCAATTGCACCACGCGCGCGGATTCGTCTGCGGTGAAGGCGAAAGCCGGACACGCGGCCGTCGTTTCGACGCCGCCGACATTGATATTGTCCTTCACCGCGAACGGTACGCCCGCCAAAGGCAGCTGGGCGCCGGCTTTGACCTTCAAATCCACTGCCGCCGCTTTGGCGCGCACAGAGTCCGGCGACGCGCGCGAGATCCAGACTTGCGGCTGGATCGCGTCATACGCAGCGATGCGCGTCAGCGAATCTTCAATCACATCTGAAGCGGCGGCCGCGCCGCTGGCCACCGCAGCGGCAATTTGCGTTGCGCTGAGACGGGAAAAGTTCGCAGCGTTCATTCCGTTTCAATCCCCAGCAAAGCGGCGCCCGCCGCGATCGGCTGGCGCTCCTGCACAAAGATGCGCTTCACCACGCCGGCGGACGGGCTGATCACATCGCATTCGGTTTTCATGGCTTCGACGATCGCGACACGCGCGCCCGCTTCGACTTTGTCGCCGATCTTCGCCAGCACACGCCAGACGCTGCCGCCCAAGGGGGATTCCACGATGGTTTCACCCTCGACGGCCTCGATAACCGTTTCCTGCGCTTCGGCGCCGGATTCCTGAATCAGTTCGGCGACGCGTTCGAACTCGCCGCGCTGTTCCCAATCACTGCGTTCGGCGGCGAAGGCGGCTTCGCGTTTATCCTTGAAGGCGGCGATGCTCTCGGCGTTGTCGGCGAGAAATTTTCGATAGTCGTTCAGCTTGAAGCTGGTTTCTTCGACTTTGATATCGCGGCGTCCAGCCGGGAAATCACGCCGCCATTCCATCAGTTCCGCATGGCTAACCGGAAAGAATTTGATTTGATCGAAAAAGCGCAACAGCCATGGCTTGCCCAGCTCGGAATGGCCATGCGCGCGATAGGAATTCCAGACCTGGATGGTGCGGCCGACAAGCTGATAACCGCCTGGCCCTTCCATGCCGTAAATGCACATATAGGCGCCGCCGATGCCGACCACATTGGGCGGCGTCCAGGTACGGGCCGGATTGTATTTGGTGGTCACCAGACGATGGCGCGGATCGACCGGCACCGCGACGGGCGCGCCGAGATAGACGTCGCCCAGCCCCATCACCAGATAATTCGAGTCATAGACGATGCGATACACGTCCTGGATCGAATCGAGCCCGTTAATGCGGCGGATGAACTCGATATTGCTGGGCGTCCAGGGCGCGTCGTCGCGCACCGAGCGCATATATTTTTCGATCGTCTCGTGGATCGCCGGATCGTCCCACGACAAAGGCAGATGCACGATGCGGGATGGAATTTCAAAATCGTGCAGATCGCCCAATTGTGAATCGGCGTCCGCAAGCGCGTCGAGCAATTGGCTTTGTGCAATGATGCGCGGATCGAAATGCACTTGCAGCGAGCGAATGCCTGGCGTCAGTTCCACAATGCCCGGCACCGCGCGCTCTTGAATGTCCAGCATCAGAGCATGGATGCGGAAACGCAATTCCAGATCGAGCATCAGCGGCCCGTACTCGACCAGAATATTGTCGTCACCCTGACGCCGGTAAACCGCCTGCGGCGCCGCGCCGGCTGCGGGCGTGGTTTTTAGCACCCCATCGCGCGAGACATTGGCCGGCGCCGGACGCTCTGGCGGAGGTTTAAGCGTCGCGATGAAATCTTCCTGATCTGCTTGCGCCTGCGTCGCCGTTTCATCGTCGACCAGGACAAAGCGGATCGTATCGCCTGGCGCCAATTGGCCCATTTTCCAGAGATCAGCCATGATGATGGCGAAGGGGCAGACAAAGCCGCCCAGCGATGGGCCGTCCGGCCCCAGGATGATCGGCATGTCGCCGGTGAAGTCGATGGCGCCGATGGCGTAAGCGTTGTCGTGAATATTGGACGGGTGCAGCCCTGCCTCGCCGCCGTCGCGCCGCGCCCAATCCGGCTGCGGGCCGATCAAACGCACGCCCGTGCGGTTGGAATTGTAGTGCACCTTCCAATCAGCGCTGAGGAATTCCTCGATGCTTTTGGGCTTGAAGAAATCCGGCGCGGCGTGCGGTCCGGCCAAAACGCGAATGCTCCAGGCTGATGACAATTCCGGCTGCGCGTCCGCCGGAAGTTTAACGGCGGGCGCAGAATTCGGCTGCTTTAAATACAGCAAATCGCCGGCGACGAGCCCGCGACCGGCATGACCGCCGAATTGGCCCAACGTAAAGCACGCCGCGCTGCCCAGATAAGACGGCGCATCAAACCCGCCCGAGACACACAGATAGCCGCGCAGGCCCGCGCCCTTCACGCGACCGACCTTCAGCGTTTGCCCTGCCTTCACCGCGAATGGCGCATAAGGCGGCACG
>JBEVJO010000392.1:0-8206 GCA_040510175.1 Caulobacterales bacterium | reverse complement strand
AGGGCCGCATCCAGGATCAGATACAGCCGTCCCGACGCCGACGCGAAATACGCGGCGTTCTGTTGACGGCGGCCTTCGTCGGTCAGGAAGGTGCGGGCAGCTTCGCGCAGCCCAGCATCCAAAGACAGGGCCGCTTTGGCTTTGCGCAGAGCGTCGGGCGCTGCGTCCCATACCGCCCAGCGGCGGGAAGCCACGCTATCGCCGCCGCGTTTCAATATATCTTTCAGGCGGCTATCGGAGATCGCTTGAAAGGGTGAGACGCCGGCAGCGCTTAATGCATCCGTAAGCTTGTCGATTGGCTGTACTGCTGGCTGGGTGGAATTGGCGGGGACGGGCACCGCTTGTTCAGCCTCAGCGTCAGCCAGAACATCCTTCCAGCGCCAGGAATCCTCCGGTTTGCCCTTGCCGGCGGCAGGCTTGGCCTTGAACTCCGGTTCGGGCGGCAGGACTACCTGCTTTTTAGGGCCGGAACGGTCCTGGACTTCTTCATATGCGGAGCCTGTGCGCTCGACCACGCGGCGGGCTTGATCGATCCGTTGCTCGGCAGCGCGGTCGGCGCGTGACACCGCATCCTGTAGCGATTGCGACAGTTCTTGAATGCGGCGCTCCGAATGCTGGGTCAGCGTGTCGGTCGCGCCGCGTGCGATGTCGGCGGCTTGCTTGATGGCCTGGATGCTGATCTGGCCGCTGTCCTGCAAGGCCAAATGCTCGGCTTTGATCTGTTCGGCCACGGCGCGGGCGCGTTCGATGGAATCCGAGATCGCGGCGCGCACGGCGTCAGCGGCGGATTTGGAGGCGTCGGTCGCCATGCCCGTCGAGGCCTTGGCGGCGTCGACGAGGTGGCTGGCGGTGGCCAGGGTTTTCAGCGCGCTGTCCAAAGCGACGTCCAGCGAGTTTGCCTTCTGGTTCACTTGCTTGGCCAGGAAGGTCAGCTGCTCGCTCTTGGCCAGAATGGCTTCGGAGTTTGCTTTCAGATTGTCGCTGGTGCCGACAATACGCGCTTCGATGTCGCGCGCGGCGTTTTGCGCGGCCCCAAACGCGTCGCCGACGCGGGTCGTATGCCGGGTAACGGTGTCCTCGATCATCCTGGCTTTGGAGTCCAAGGTGTCGGCCACGTCTGCATAGTTGCGAGTCTGGGTTTCGACCGACGTCGCGGCGTTGGTCAAGGCGCGGCTTTGCGAGGTGACCGTTTGTTCGAGTGATTGCAGCTTGGCCGCCGTTTCGCTCAGCGCGCGGTCGAGACCGGCGAGCTCATTGCGAATAGCGCCCGCAAGACGCTTGGAGGAGGCTTCGCTGACGGCGGCAGGCGCGAGCAGCACGTCTGCGGCTGCGGCGAGGCGGCGCGACATGGCGCGGGTGCGCGCGGTCTCGCGCATCACAAAGCCCATGAACCATATCAGCATCGCCACGCCGAAAATCATCAAACCGCCGCCAAGGGCGATCGGGGTCGGCAGCGCGATCAGTTGCTCCGGCGTATAATAGCCGGCGATGAAGGCGCCGACGCCGCCGAGCCAGGTCAGCGACAGGACGAGCGTGAACCAAGTGGCCCAGCTGCCGGCATGCTCAACCTTGTGATCGGTCTTCGCTTCTGGCTCGGCCTTGAGGCGTTCGACCCGGCGTTCGGCTTCCTCATTGAGGTCGACCACCCGCTCGTCTACGCGAGACTTTTCCGACTTGCGGCCGCTTTTTGCGGGAGCGTCGGAATTGTCGAACATGTTCTTTTTAGATGCCGCCATAGGAGCCCCCTCCAGGGGCGAAGATTGAGGTATGTGCAAGGACCTGCGCTTCTGCATGATCTGCGCCACCGTGTCTGAAGGTTTTACCGAGGCATTCGGCCAAATGATGGCCACGTTACGCGTCTTAAGCCAACAAAACAGATTCGTTAGCCATCTCTTAGTCAAAAATCGCCTGCAGCGGGCGCACTTGCACGCCTGCGGGCTCTAACTGGGCGCCTGCTCCATGCGCTCTGTCCGGTCCTGGGCCCAATTAAACAAGAATGGGTTCAGGGCGATGGAGATGAGCGCTCCGCCCAAAACAAGATTGTAGCTGTCCAGGGTCATGATGTTCAGCGAGCGGGCGAGGCTGGCGAAAACAAAGGAAAACTCGCCGATCTGGGCCAGCGCCGCGGCCACCAGAAGGCCCGTTGCTGACGGCTGGCCGAAGGCGCGGCAGATCGCCAAGGCGGCCAGGCCTTTGCCCAGAATGATGATCGCCGCTACGCCGAACAAAGCGGCCGGCTGTTTCCACAAGACCGACGGGTCGAACAGCATGCCGACCGAGACGAAAAAGATGACGGCGAAGGTGTCGCGCAAAGGCAGCGAATCCTCAGCGACCCGGTGGCTGAGCTTGGTGCCGTTGAGCACCAACCCCGCCAAAAAGGCGCCAAGAGCGAAGGACGCGCCAAACCAGGTAAACGCCGCGAAGGCGATGCCGAGGGCCAAAGCCAGCGAGCCAAGGGACATCAGCTCTCGCGAGCGCGTATGCGCCACCCGCACGATGAGCCAGGGGAAGAAGCGGCCGCCGACCACCAGCATCAAGGTGATGAAGACCGCGATCTTGCCGATTGTGAGTGTTAAGGCGGTGACCAGCGCCATGGTGTCCATGCCTTCGCCTTCGCCTTTGGCCAGCGCCGCCAACGCCGGGGTCAAGACGATGCCCAACACGATGGCCATGTCTTCGATGACCAGCCAGCCCACGCAAATGCGTCCGTTGGGTGTCTTGACCAGTTTGCGGTCCTCCAGCGTCCGCAACAGAACGGCGGTCGAGGCGACGGACAAGGCAAAGCCCAGCGCCACCGCTTCCGCGATCGGCAAGCCTAGACCCCAACCCAGAAGAGCGCCGAGGCCTGTGGCCACCGCCATTTGCACAATGGCGCCGGGCAAGGCGACGCCGCGCACGGCCATCAGGTCATCGATGGAGAATTTAAGCCCCACGCCGAACATCAAAAGGATCACGCCGATTTCTGCCAACTCGGTGGTCAGATGCACGTCTGCGGTAAAACCCGGCGTGAACGGGCCCACCGCCATACCGGCAACCAGATAGCCGACAATCGGCGACAAACGCAGGCGATTGGCCAACATGCCAAACAAAAAGGCGAGCACCAACGCCGCGACAAGTGTGGCGATCAAGCCGTGTTGACCCATGTATGAGACGGTCCCTTAGATAAACGGCGCTTTGCGCCTTGTTCTTTTGCGTCGAATTGAGGGACACAATCGAGTGTTGCGGCGGCCCATGCAAGGCTTGCAGCGCCATTTGGAATGAAGAGGACAAAATGCCCGGCATTGCAGGCACAGTGAGCATGTTGCGGCGTCACCCGGTGAAGGGCTTTACGCCGGAAGCGCTGGAATCCGTGATTTTAAAGGCTGGAGCGCACTTTCCATGTGACAGAATGTACGCGGTCGAAGACGGACCTTCGGGCTTCAACTTCATGAAGCCAGCGCACGTATCTAAACAAAAATTCACGGTGCTCGCGAAAATCGCCGAGGTGGCGAAGGTCCACACAAAATATGATGACGACAGCGGCGTGCTGATCGTGGAGGCGGAGGGCTATCCCCCTTTCATTGCACGGCTCACTGAAGATTCCGGACAAAAAGCCTTCGCCTCATGGCTGTCGCGCTTTCTTGGCGATCTGGCGAGCGGCCCTTTGCGGGTGCTGACGGCGCCGCAAGGGCATCGTTTTATGGATCACCCGCAGGGTTTCGTCTCGATCATCAACCTTGCCAGCGTGCGCGATCTAGAAATGCGCACCGAGCGAGCCATCGACCCCATGCGTTTTCGCGCCAATGTTTATGTCGATGGATGGCCGGCCTGGGCAGAATTGGAGATGGCGGGGCGCAGCCTGCAACTCGGCGGAGCAAAAGCAAAGGGCGTGAAAGCCATCGTGCGGTGCAGCGCCACCTCCGTCGATCCGTGGACCGGCGAGATCGATTCAGACCTGCCCGGCGATTTGTTCGATCACTACAATCATATGCATTGCGGTCTGTATGTTTCGGTAGAGCAAAGCGGGACGTTAAAAATCGGCGATACGGTTACGGCCTGAGCAAGTTATATGCCGATCCGCGAACGTCTGAAAATTTCAGGCAAGACGCGGGCGCGTAATCAAAACAAAATTTGACGGGGAGCGAAAATTCAATGATGGGCACGGACATAAGAATATGCACGTGGGCGGGGCCGCTTGCGGCCTTTTTCTTTGTTATCTCGCTCTTGCTGGCGATGCGGTTCGTGCCTCCGCTGCCGCCGACCCTGAGCGCGGAAGAAATTGCGGCGATCTACCGAAACAACAATGTGGGCATCAAGCTTGGCGCGGTCTTTATGGTGCTTGCCACGATGCTCCTTCTGCCATGGACCGCTGCAATTTCGGCGGTCCTGGAGCAAGCGGATAAACCGCTCCGCGCGCTGTCAAAAACGCAGCTCGCGTCTGGCGTGCTGGCGTTCACGCCGCTGATGTTCGCAAGCTTCATGTTCGCCTGCGCAGCCTATCGTCCAGAGCGATCGGCGGATCTGATCTACCTTATGAATGATTTGGGTTGGATCGTTCTGGTCATGACGCCGGGCGCGATACAGCCGCTGGCGATCGGCCTTGCTATACTCTTCGATAAATCAGCCAATCCGCTGTTCCCGCGCTGGCTCGCTTATCTCAATCTTTGGCTTGGCACCTTGTTCGCCGGCGGGGTTTTGAACCCGCTCTTCAAAACCGGGCCGTTCGCTTGGAACGGAATCATCGCGTTTTGGATTCCAGCGGGCATATTTTCAATTTGGGTCGGCGCAATGGTCGTGGGCCTATTGCGCGCGGCCAAAAAAATCGACGCGCGCGAAGAACTCCAAGCGGGAGGCTTTTCGGCTCGCTGACGTCTATTTCATCGATTGGTAGGCGAAGATGGATCCCGTCGAGCCTTGCAGGCGGGCTTCTTTCCAGGGCAGATATTCCGGATCTTCCATAAAGGCCTTCAGCGCTTCCATGCTGGGGAAGGCGAAAGTCGCGACCTGGGTCGGCTGTTCATCGCCTTCCAGCACTTCGACAAGACCAGACACCGTCACCGGCTTGCCGCCATGCTTGGCCATCAGCGGCTGCACGTGGCTCACATACTCACCGATCCAGGACGTGTCGGTAACGGTGAGGACGACGGTCATATAAGCGGTCATATCGGTGATCTCCGGAATATCGGTTTCGTCCGCGCCGGACTTTTGTGCCGGCGCTGAATCGTACTCTGTGCGGGCGCGCTGGCCGATCGTACGCCCTTCGATTCCGGGCTTCAGCAGCATGTCGCCCGCATAGTCCGACCACGGGTGAAAGAACATGGGCTCGGTTTGATCGAGTGTGCGCAGGCGGCCGGAATAATCGTTCAAGATGCCCGTCAGCGTCTCGCGGTCGTGAATGTCGACGCCGTGGGCGATGAAGGGCGGCATGACGTCGAAGCCGCAAAAGCGCAGGATGCCGTTATGGATGGGCCACAACGCCGCTTCCATGGCGCCGCACATGCCGGCGGGGTTGAACATCACCGCCGGCGCGCCGGTCGTGACGCTAACCATCGCCTTCTTGCCCGCCATCATGCCGCGCTCAAAGAATTGGCCGGTTGAGCCGCCATAGGTCGCGCCATTGGCGAACACCCGATCAATCCAGCCCTTCACGATCGCGGGCATGGAAAACCACCAGAGCGGAAATTGCAGGATCAGCGTGTCGCAGCGCCGGACCTTGTCCAGTTCGGCGGCAATATCGGGTGCAAATGTATTGGTGCGATTGGCGTAATATTGCTCCCGCGCATAGCCGAAGCGGGTGGCGTCGCGCATTTCCTGGAAGTCGGCGCGGGTGGCCCGCGCTTCGAAGTTCATGGCGTAAAGATCGGAGACCTCAACCTCATGCCCGGCGGCCGTCAACGTCTCGCGCGCCGTCTCCAACATCGCGTGATTGAAGGAGGTTGGCTCTTGATGCGCGTATACAATGAGGATCATGGACGTTTCTTGGAGGCGGAACCGCCAGCGGTCAACAGCACTTTGCGCTCATTGTCCCGGGAATTCCTCAAATGCCGGGACGTCTTCCAGAAGGTGATCCCAATTTGCCCGGCTGCCGGTAAAGATGTGGGCATCGGGCCGCTTTTCGATCGCGCTGTCAAAGCCACCGGCCGGCGCCACCAGCCATCCATTCTTATGAAAGCGGGGAAGAGGCGATCCGCAGGTGTTGCAAAAGCTTCTACGGTGCCGCGTGCCTTCTACGTCGAAGGTTTTGACCATGTCCTCGCCGGACAGCCAATTGAGTGTCGCTGTCGTTGAAAAAAGGTTTGCGCCATGCGCTGATCCCGAACCTTTGCGGCAGCGGCTGCAATGGCACAGGAAAAAGCCGTCGAATGCGCCGAGAATTTCAAACCGGACCTCGCCGCACAAGCAGGATCCGGTATGTTCGCCGCTCATTGATGTTTCCTGCGTCATGCGGCCGCGCGCAAGGCTTCGAGCCGCGCGATGATTTCTTTTAGTGCACTCATTGGGCGGCCGCCGCGCTCACCAGCCGCGGCGCATTTTTTCATGATCTCCAGATCCTGTTCGGCAACCTTGCCGCCGTGATGGAACCGGTTGAACGCCGCGAAGTCGAGCGGCAGCGATGCCGCCTCAACTCCAAGGTATGTGGCCGCCAAAGTTTCGTCGGACATTGCTTGTTCCGCTATGGCATCGCCCATGCCCAGTTCCGGCAGGCCTGCGGCTTCTCGTGCAGCGCGGCAACTCAACGCCCACAAGTCCTTTTGCGCGGTCAGCTCCGCTATGTTCGCCCAGCCCGCGATCTCTTGAGCAGCCAGCACGGGGAAGGCTGTGTTGTTCATGACGGCGAACTGAACTTTATCGATGATGGCGCAGCCGGATTTGCCGCTGCGTGTGTAGAGGTCGGCGAATTTCTGCGCGACCTCGGGAAACATGTTGTCCAGCATGAAGCTGTTCTCATTGAGGTGCTTGTACGCCATGCGCGACTGCTTCAGCTTCGCGGCGTCCGTCGGTGCGTGAAGCGGCAGATCCGCCGAGGATTGGTGGCTTAAAAGCCCCAGCACGCCATTGAGAATTCTGCTTTCGGGCAGGCCGGTCGTTTGGATAAAGTGCTCCCGCAGGCCAAGGCCAACGCCGCCCATGATGATCACTGTGTTCTTGTCGGCGAACGCTTTGCCGAGGGCCTTAAGAAGCGCTGTGCCGTCTTCACTCATCGCAATTGCGTGGTCGAAGGTGACAATGGCGTAGTCAAAGGTTTCACCTGCGAGGGCGGCAAGGTTGTCTTCGACGCGATAACTTTCAAAGCGTTCCAGTTCGCCGCTGCCGTAATTGTAAAGGATGGCCGGCGGCGCGCTTTGGGCCTTCTTGCCTGGCCGCACGAGAAAGGTGATCTTGGCGCCGCCTTGTTGCAGGTAATAGCCATTGATCAAACCCATGGCGCCGGCCCCGACGATCAAAACAGATTCTTGCGTCATGTGAGAACTCCTCCGGTCTTTGTTGTTGTTTCGGCGCGTGGATGCACCACTAGGTTCGCCCGATCAAGTGCGCGGTTTCCGCCGTCAGAACAGCGTCCATCATCTTTAAAATTTGCGCGATGTCGCGCACCACTTTGCGCGCGCGTTCCGGATCGGCGAGTGGCTTGAACATGCTGCCTGCTTCAAACTTATTGCCGCCCTCGATGGCGATCAGAAGGTCGCCGTTCTCGAAGCCGCAGCGCACTTTCTTGCCTTGATATGTGGTTTCGATTTCGAGCAGGCGCTCCATGAAGAAGGGATGTACGAGTGCGCGCGCCTCGACCTGATCGGTGCCGTAGACCTCAAAAATTCGTTCGAACGTCGGATCGCCGAGGCCAATCCGATCGAATTTCTTTTTGCCGAGATTCTGCAGGCCGTTGAAGATGCCAGTGTCGCGGCGCACGATTGTGACGCCTAAAAACGGCTTGGGAAAATGAATGCGGATGAGCTGCCCGCGAAACACGGTCGACCAGGAGCTGTCGCCGTCCTTGTCCTTGGTCTCACGTTCCAGATGCGCTTCGTAAAGATCGAAGGCGCGGGCATGGCGTTCGCCGGAAAAGTGATCCTCGAAATTGCAGCGATCATAAGAGGGCGTAAGGTCGAGCGCGCGAAATCGATCGAAAGCGGGCGGCTGAAAACCGCCGCCTTCATATCGTCCACCAATCGCATCCGCCATGAGTTCCAGGAATGAGTTTTTGACAGACTCCGCCACTTTGCTGAGCGGC
>JBEVJO010000391.1:0-4418 GCA_040510175.1 Caulobacterales bacterium | reverse complement strand
ACCGCTCGGTCACCACCTTCGCTGGCAAAAAGAAGGTCGCCACGCCGATAATCGCGGCCAGCGCCAACACGCCAAACAAGATCGTGCGCAACGTTTTCATGCGAATCCCCCGAGGCCCCGTCGAGCCGCGCATAACACGGGCAGGGGTTCAAATCCAAACTGAAGGCAAAGTCATATCTAGGCGGCAAGCTTATACTGTAGGATCAGTCACTTGGCTGTCCCCGGCGGCGTCGCGCACATGCTGCGCCATCGACGGGTCGAGCTTCAGCTTTTGCGCGAGATCGGTGAGAAACGCTTCTTCCTCGGGGCTGTCGCCGTCGATCGCCATGGCCGCGGCCGCATAAACCTGGGTTGCGACGGCGGGATCGGACGCTTCGGCCGCCAGGGCGTCGAGATCAACGGGCTGTGACAATTCATTGAACAGGAAGGTCTGCTCGTCTTCGTCGAGTTTGACTTGCCCAAGGCGGTCAAAGAGCCGCGCCCGTTCTTCGTTGTCGACACGGCCGTCCGACCGTGCGGCGGCGATCATGGCCCGCAGCAGTAACTTGCCGTGCGATTGGGCTTGCGGGCTGTCCGAAGGGCCGGGCAGGAAGATTGTCTTGGCCTCAGCCGGCGGCGCTTCGCCTTTCGACGCCTGATATTTCTTGTAGGCGAACCAGGCCAGGCCGCCGAGCGCTGCCACGCCGCCGACGCGGGTGACTGTCGCGCCGAGTTTTGAGCGCCCTGCCAACATGCCGCCAAGCGCGCCCGCGCCGAGACCGATGGCGAGGTTACGTGCGGCCGGGTCGGTTTTAAGTTTGGTCAGAACGGTGCGCCCGCCGCTCTCGATGTCCGCTTTCAATTGATCGAGCGCCTTGGTGGGATCGCTCCGCAGCGCATCGATAATTTTGTCCGCGTTGATCGGCATGGCAGAAATCTCCGGGCGTAAGCGCCCCAGCCCAAATCCAAAGAACGCCACACGCGCCGAAGGCAACTTCGCCGTGAACGCACTCTATGGCGGCGTTGCGGCCTTTTCAAATACGCAACGCTTTTGGCCGGGGCCGTTGCAATCCGCGTCGGTGCGGAACGCCATTAGATCGGCAGGCCCTGTCTTGTTGAACCCGATCGTCCAATAGACCGGTCCGCGAAAGACGCGGCGTGCGCCGGTCGGTGCGCGGGAATCCGTGACAAAGGCTTCCACTTCGCACTCTTCGCCGGCGCAAGGCGGCATGATCTGATCGCCGTCTTTGTCACAAAACGCTGCGAAGCCGTCGAAGACCCAATCGCGCAATCCGTCGCCATTGATGTCGGGGATCGAGGCGACGCTGCCGCCAGTGTCGGGCTTACCGCCTTTGCTTGTGCAGGCGAGGGCGAAGTCCGCCCGTGCATCGCGCAAGGCGGCGGGGAGTTCGTCGTCGCGTAATGGACGCGCCGGTACGATCATCAGAAGCGATTTTGGCGCGCCGGAGCGTTCGATGAAGCGGCGGTCGGTTGCGCTCCAGACATAGTCGAGACGGCAATCGTCGGCGCCGCTGCCGCCGCAATGCACGCCATGCACCGCGATAGTGATGCCGCCGCCGCGCGGCAGGGAATAGTGAAAATGCCGCATCTCCAGCTCCTGCCGCCAGGCGCCGCTTTGGGCATCGCGCACCCAGATGCGCAAGGGGCAGCCGCCGGTGCCGCAATAGGTTCCGGACTGTGCGTGCATGAAATCCAGGATCCAGTCCTTTTCGCCGTCTCCCGTAACATCGACCTGGCGGTAAAGTTTGGGCGACGCCTTTTCCGGCGGATGGAAAGGGTCTTGCATCAGGATCGCATTGGCGGCGGCGACCACTTCCGGCGGCGGCTTTGGCGGCTGCGCCAGGGCAGTCACTGGGGCCGCTGCGGCGAGCAGGGTTAAAGTCGCGGTGAGGGCAGACCTAAAGCGGGACACGGAGCGCTCTTGCAGGCAACTGGAAATTAAGGCGGTTTCGACCAATATATACCCGCATTCGGCGCGCTCAGTTTGAGACGGCGCAATAGAAGTACGCAAGCGCGGTTTGGTTGTTTTTCAGCAGGATCGGACAGAGAGATTTTATGCGCCTAGTCCTGACAGCATTTCTCGTGGCCGGCATCGCGGGCGCGTCCGTCTGGGCGCTCAACCAGCGCCCCGGCGCGAGCGAAGCCCAAGCGATCAGTCCGGCCTTGGAAGAAGCGCTGGCGCGGCCCGGTTGCGGGCCAAAGCCCGACTTCACGCTGGTGTCGGACCGCATCACCTTTGTGAAGGGCATGGGCAACGCGTCCTATCCCGGCGCATCGCGCAACGCCCAGGCGCAGGCCTGGTTCGAGTATGGTCTCACCCTGGCGCATGCGTTCCAGCACAAGGACGCGATCGCGGCGTTTCAGGAATCGCAAAAGCTCGATGCCGCCTGTGCGCTCTGCGTCTGGGGCGAAGCCTGGGCGCTTGGGCCGACCATCAATTACAAGGTCGACGCCGGTCAACGCAGCGCTGCTTCCGGTCTTTTGAAAAAAGCCGCGGTGCTCGCGGCGGACGGACCAGAGCAAACCAAGGCGCTGATCGCCGCGACTCAGAAGCGTGCGCAATCGGGCGATGCGCGCGCGCAGGACATTGCCTTCGCGGACGCCATGGACGCGCTCGCCGCCAAATATCCCAAGGATGTCGAATTGGCGGTGCTGACGGCGGATTCCTGGCTGATCGCGAATTTTCTTTGGGGCGATGCGCGCGGTTATCCGCGAGCCTTGAGTTTGCTGGAAGGCGCGCTGGCGCGGCGGCATGACGATGTCGGCGCCATTCACTTCTATATTCATGCGACCGAAATGGCGAAGCAGCCCGCGAAAGCGCTCACCGAGGCGCAGCGTCTGCCGGCGCTGGCGCCCAACGCCTCGCACCTCATCCACATGCCGTCGCACACCTATTATCGTCTCGGCGATTACAAGAAGGCGACCGCCGCCAACGAAAACGCCGTGACCGTGGCGGGCGTCTACGCCAAGGCCATCGGCTTCAAAGGATCGATGAACGGCTTTCCGTATTTCCCGCATAATCTGAATTACGGTTTGGCGGCGGCGCTGATCTCGGGCGACGGACAATCGTCGCTGGATTTCGCGAAGGGCTTCGCAGACGTTTATCCCGATTTCGACCGCATTTCGGCCTGGGACGAGTTCGAGGCCGCAAAATACTACGCCGCGCAGGGACGGTTCGCCGACCCCAAATCCGTCATGGCGTTGCGCCAACCCAAACAGCCTTTGATGCGCGCGCTTTGGCGGTATGCGCGCGGCGAGGCCTTGTATCGCACCGGCGATGCGGCCGGCGTGACAGCCGAGATCCAGGCGATGCGCTTCAGCGCCGGAGATTTGAAGGCCTATGGCGGATCAAGCGCCTTGGCGCAGGGCCTGTTCGATGTGGCGCGCCTGTCCTTGCAGGGGCGCGCGGCGACGCTGGAACAGGATTGGCCCGCGGCGATCGAGTCCTACGCAAAGGCGGCGAAGATCGAAGAGCAGGTTCTGGCCCAATACAAGGATCCGGCCATGTGGTGGTCCGGACCGCGCCGCTATCTGGCGGCGGCCTATCTGCAGGCGGGCAAACATGCGCAGGCCAAACAGGAGGCCGAGCTTACCCTGAAGGCCTGGCCCAAAGATCCTGGCGCTGAACTCGTGCTGGGCCAGGCCCAGACCGCCTTGGGCGACACGTCCAAAGGCGCGGCGGCCTTGAAGGCGGCGAATGAAAGCTGGAGCGGCGCCGCGCCGCTGTCCTTGAAAAATATGTGACGCGCGTACGCCGGCTTTGACGGCGGACATCGCGCTACGCTATTGCTGAGTCGCGGGCGATGCGGGCGCCCGATCAGATGACCGCCCGGGTTGTCCAAGTCCCGCTCCAGGCCGTAGCGCTTTGATCGCTGCGCAGAGGAGCGCGCATGACAGACTCAATCGGATTGCCGGTCATCCCCAGCGACGTTTTGACGTCGCGGCCAAGCTTGAGCGAATTCACGCGCGCCAGTCTGAAAGTCGGCTGCCTGGGTTTCGGCGGACCCGCCGGGCAGATCGCGCTGATGCACCGCATCTTCGTTGACGAGAAAAAGTGGATCGGCGAAGAGCGTTATCTGCACGCGCTGAACTATTGCATGCTGCTGCCGGGGCCGGAGGCGCAGCAATTGGCGACCTATATCGGCTGGCTGCTGCATGGCGTGCGCGGCGGCGTCATCGCCGGCTTGCTGTTCGTTCTGCCCGGCGCGGCGATCGTGCTCGGCCTTTCGTGGATTTACGCGACGGCGCACCATCTGCCGCTTGTCGCCGCCGCGTTTCTCGGCGTCAAGGCGGCGGTGTTCGCGCTGGTGCTGGAAGCCATGTTGCGCATCGGCAAACGCGCGCTGAAAGGAAAGCATGCGCTGGCGATCGCGGTCATCAGTTTCGCCGCTTTGTTCTTCGGCCATGCCTGGTTTCCG
>JBEVJO010000390.1:0-3339 GCA_040510175.1 Caulobacterales bacterium | reverse complement strand
TTTTCACGCTTTCATTGAGCCATTGCAGAAATTCTTCGCCGCTGGCCTGACCCAAAGCGACATCCGCGATGACCGGCACATCGTAAGGATGCAGCGCCGCAATGCGCGCCACACATTCAGGCGCCGTCTGCCGCGTCGTTTTCACCACCATGACAATTTCCTCAGCCTGCTCAATTGTGTCCTGCCAGCGATAGATCGACAGCGCGCCGCCTAAAATATTGGCGCAGGCCGCGAGACGTTCGCTCACCAGCGTCCGCGCGCAGGCTTCGGCCACGTCTTTGCCGGGCCAAGTTGTGTAAAGCAGAACACCGTCCGGATTCTTTTGCATGTCGATCTGGTGAAATCCCTGTTGCGCGCTCTATATCGTGGAGACGGGGCGGAACATCAGACCATGATAGACGGTCCAAATCCGGAAGACGACGACGACATTGACATGCCCACCGGTCCGGGGGCGCTGGTGTTGTTTTCAGGCGGTCAGGATTCCGCGACGTGCTTGGCTTGGGCGCTGTCCCGCTATGCCTGGGTGGAGACGGTCTGTTTCAATTACGGCCAGCGCCACGCGGTTGAGATCAAAGCTCGCGACGATGTGCGCCTCGGCGTTGCCCGCAAATTGCCAGCCCTGGGCGAGCGCCTTGGTCCCGATCACCTCATTGACCTAACCTCGTTCGGCAAGCTCAACGCCACGGCGCTCACCTCGGCAGCCCCCATCCAGCAGGGGGCGAACGGTTTACCGAGCACCTTTGTACCCGGCCGCAATCTGGCGTTTCTCACCTATGCGGCCGCTTTGGCGTGGGGGCGGCAATTGCCGATCCTGGTCGGCGGCATGTGCGAGACCGATTATTCCGGCTATCCAGACTGCCGCCGCGACGCGATCGACGCCATGCAGACCGCGTTGCGGCTGGGCATGGCCTGGCCGGAGCTGACGATCGAAACCCCGCTGATGTCGCTCAGCAAGGCGCAGACCTGGGAAATGGCCGAGAGTCTTGGCGGCGAGCGCCTGATCGACATTGTGCTGGAGCACTCCCACACCTGCTATCTGGGGGATCGCGAGCACCGTCATGCCTGGGGATATGGGTGCGGGGATTGTCCTGCTTGCACTTTGCGGGCAAACGGCTGGACCGAATGGCGCGCGCAGGCGGCCCCAGCTTAAAAGGCGCTTTGGCGTCCGGACAATCAGATGGCCTATCAGGTCAAAGAAATCTATTTCACGCTCCAGGGCGAGGGCGCGCAAACGGGGCGTGCGGCGGTGTTCCTGCGCTTTGCGGGCTGCAACCTATGGAGCGGCCGCGAAGAAGACCGCGCCGACGCGGTTTGCCAATTCTGCGACACCGATTTCGTCGGGGTGGATGGTCCGGGCGGCGGCAAGTTTGCGGACGCCAAAAGCCTGGCTGAAGCGGTGCGGGCCCATTGGCCCAAGGCGCAATCGGGAATCCCTTATGTCGTCTGCACCGGCGGAGAGCCGATGCTGCAGATCGACGAGCCGTTGATACAGGCGCTGCATGAGGCGGGCTTTGAGATCGGCCTGGAGAGCAATGGCACGCTGGCCGCTGCATCGGGGATCGACTGGATTTGCATCAGCCCGAAGGCGGACGCAGCTTTGGCGCAACTCGCGGGGCAGGAGCTCAAATTGGTCTACCCCCAGCCGGGTGTCGATCCCCAGCGCTTCGAAAGACTTGATTTTCAGCACTTCTTCTTGCAACCGATGGACGGACCGGCGCGCGACGCCAACACGCAGGCCGCGATCGCCTATTGCTTGGCGCGGCCGCAGTGGCGTCTATCGCTGCAAACGCATAAATTGATCGGCCTAAAGTGACCCAGTTCGAGATTGTAAAGGCGGTGCATTTCGAAGCCGCGCATTATCTGCCCGTCGGCGACGCCGCTCGCGGCCACCGGCGTCTGCACGGCCATTCCTTTAAGTTGGAAGTCGCCATCCGCGGCGCCCGCAAAGAGGGCCAGCAATGGGTCGAGGATCTGGATCGGATCACCGCAGCCTTGGAAGACATGCGGCGCATCCTTGACCACCAATTGCTGAACGAAATCGAAGGTCTGGATACGCCCACATTGGAAAACATATGCGCGTTTGCGGCCGGAAAGCTCCAGCCGCAATTTCCCGGCCTTGCGCGCGTCACGATTTCCCGGCCCAGCCTCAATGAAGGCTGCAGCTTGATTTTGGCTTAGCCGGCCTTTTCAGCTTCGCGACGGATCTTGTAGGCGGCGCTGTCAAAGGCGCGTTGCTCATCCGACCAGGTGCTTTGCGCGATCACGTCATCAAGGTTGAAGGTGAAGTACTTGTGCTTCACGGTGCTCAAAAGGGCGCCTGATGAATCATAAAGCTGCGCTTCCACCCTGGCGCCGCCCAAGCTCCGGCTATCGCCATAGGACAGCGACGTGTTTTTTGACGTTTGATAGAAGGTTGGCCGGTTCGGCTTTGCTTCGTCGATCGTCAGTTTCACATAGGCCACCTTTGTGGCGCCAGACTTATCCAGCGATCGTTCCACGGCTTCGCGCAAATCCTTTTTCAGGAAGTCCGCTTCCTTAGCGCCGTAATCCTTATCGAGCGTCTTTTGCAAATCCTTGGAGATCACAATCTCCTGAACCACCGGCGCGGCCTGAACGGCCGAAGTTACAGCCATGGCCATAACGGACGCGGCTGCGGCAAAAACTTTAAGCTTGCTGATCGCCATAGGACCTCCTCGAAAGGGCTCGGCGCTTTTGATCGGCGCCTCGCTCTTATGTTTGCCTGCTATCGCACTTCGTCAAGCGCCTCCGGCAAAGCTTTTGGCGGATCAGCCCTTGGCGATTCCGGCGATACGCTTTTGCACGGCCTCGCAAGCCCGCGCGGAAATCTGCGCTGCTGCGGCGGGTTCGCTGACTTCAAGGTGAGCGCAGGCCGTCAACGCATCGCGCAAGGCTTTCAGGGCGTCCGGGTCCGGCGTAATCTTGGCGTTATTGGCCGCATCGATATAGGCGCACAGCGCATCGGCGATGCGGCCGAGATCGGCGCGCTGGAAGCTCCCCGCCATGCCACGCACATCGTGCGCATCCTGATAGACTTGAGCAGGTGATAATTCCTCAGCGCCGCGCCAGCGCCTCAGCACGCTTTGAAAATAGGCATCAAAAGCGTCCGCCTGTTGCGCCAGAGCTTTATCGGCGGCGGCAAGCATGGAAAGCGGAGTCTGCTTCACCGGCGCGCCCACTTTTCGCTGGAGCGCGAAATTCGGCGGGGTGATCTCGACTTTGTTCGACATCTATTCAAGCTCCAAGGATGGGCTTGAGGCGGCATGATCCGCAGCGCGCCGCATCGGGCCGTTAAAGCCGATACGCCGCCGCCGCCGGTCG
>JBEVJO010000389.1:0-27941 GCA_040510175.1 Caulobacterales bacterium | reverse complement strand
GGGCTTTCTGAGACGCGGTGGTGGATATAGCGGGAGATTGTTTGGATTTCATTGGCGCCTTAAGCGGCGCGACCGGCGCAAAGCCGGGCAGCCCGCCTAAGGCAGGATAAGTCGTAGGTTCAGAAGAAGGCCCATACGCATTGTGAGTCCATTGGGCTCGAGTGCAGCCCTTCTATCGGCCGCATGAACAAATTGCAAGAATTTTCCCTAATGCCTAAGGTTTCCTAGGGATCCGAGGTACGATCTTGCTCGGATTGGTCATGTTGGTGCGATTTTATGCGCGGACGCACCACAAACACGATCAAAAGCCACGCGAAAGCCGCCGCAGCGAAGAACGCCAGCGCCGTGAGGTTTTCCCGTCGCGCCACCGCATCGAAACCATGACCCGCGAAGGCGACCAGCATAATCTTCGGTAAAATCCCGATTCCGGTGCCGCCGATAAAATGGGTCCAGCCGAGCTTCGCCGCCCCGAGCGCCATGTTGATGACGACGAAGGGCGCCGAGGGCACCAAGCGGATAATGAGCGCGGCCAGAAAGCCGTTCTTCCCCATGAAACGCGACGCGCGGCGGCCAACGGAGCCCATTTGCGCAAGCCCTTTGGCGCCCGCCGCCCGCCCCAGCGCAAAGCCGACCGCCGCCGAGATCATGGTGGCGACCCAAGACAGAACGCTGCCTTCAGCCGGCCCGAAGACCACGACCGTGCCGGCGATCAAGGCGATCTGCGGCGCGCCGACAAAAGCCAGCACCGTGAACACCGCCGTCACAAAGAAGGGAGACCACCAGGTCGAGCGGGCGCCACGCAGGAAATCGGCGATGCCGCCCTGGTTCACGTCCAAAAAGGTCATGCCCAGCGCCAGAACAGCGCCGGCGACCGCGAACAAAATCGCGGATACCCAAAGCGCGCGGACAGCACGGGAATCCATGTCCAAAAAGAAGGACGTAATCTTGGACCAGAGAGACGCGGGGCCGGAGGTCATGCCGCGCGCTCTAGACGGAATTTGTGGTGAGGGAAAGGACGGCCGCATCAGGCGGCGATGCTCCGTTCATAATTGGTTCAACCCGGCGCGCTCAGAGTCGTCCGGATGCATGGAGGGCAAAATGCGGATCATCAGCGCCACAGCCGTACTTCTTTCCGTAGCCTTGGCCGCGCCAGCCGAGGCGAAGCCCAAAAATAAGCCGCACGGCGAACATCAAGGCGACTCGTCCAACGCGCCGGACACTGGCGCGGCGATCGTGGGGGCGGCGTTCAACGCCGCCGCAGAACGCGAAATCCGCTCTTATTTCCGTGAAGCGCCTATGGCGCCGGAAGGCCTGCCGCCTGGGATCGCTAAAAATCTGGCGCGCGGCAAGCCGCTGCCGCCGGGCATCGCCAAACGCTATCTGCCTGGAACCCTGCGCAGCCGGTTGCCGGGATATGACGGGTACGATGTCGTCATTGTCGGCCGCGACGTGCTGCTGGTGGCGGCGGCGACCCTGATTATCGTCGATATCCTGACGGATGTCTTGTAACGGCGGCAGCCCCCCAAAAGTAATATGTTGACTTACCATCTCCCGGCTTCGTACGCTTGCGCACCAGGGAGGAGCTGCGCACAGCGCGCCCATAACAACGGATAATCGCCATGCAGGACTGGACCGAGTCAGCGGACGTCGTCGTGATCGGCTCCGGCTCCGCCGGAATGTCGGCCGCGCTGAGCGCGCACGAAGCTGGCTCCAAGGTTCTGGTACTGGAGCGCTCGCAAAAACTCGGCGGCACCAGCGCCGTTTCCGGCGGCCTGCCCTGGGTGCCGAACAATCATCACATGCACGAGGTCGGCTGCGCCGACAGCCGCGAAGAGGCGCTTACTTATTTGCGGCGCCTCTCCGCCGGCAAGATGGACGACGCCTTGTGCGAAACCTTTGTCGACACCGCGCCGGGCGTCATCAAATTCCTGGAAGACAAGACCGATCTGGAATTCGTCGCGCTGACCATCCCCGATTATCACCCCGAGTTCGAAGGCGGAAAAGTTGGCCGGTCCCTCACCGCCAAACTGTTCGCCGCCGGCGAACTCGGCGCGCTGCGTCCCGCTCTGCGCATGAGCCCGCATTTTCCCATTCCGGTTTCATTGGCGGACGTCAGCGACGGCAAAACCAATCTGCTTGATCCGGCGATGATCGCCGACCGCATGGCGCGCGATCTCGTCGGCACCGGCCATGCCTTGATGGCGGGCCTGATCAAGGCCGTGCAGGATCGCGGCATACCGATGAAGCTCGGCGTGCGCGCCCGCGATCTCGTGATCGAAAACGGCACGGTGGTCGGACTGCTCTGCGAACAGGACGGCAAGAGCATTCGCATTGGCGCGCGACGCGGCGTCATCATCGCTTCGGGCGGCTTTGAGTGGAATGAGGACCTGCTGAAAACCTATGTCTTCGGCCCCACGCCCGCGCCGCTCAGCCCCCCCTTCAATGAAGGCGATGGTCTGCGCATGGCGATCAATGCCGGCGCCGAACTCGGTAACATGAGCGAGGCCTGGTATCACGCGTCCATGCGCATTCCTGGCGAGGAATATGAAGGCCGCCAGTTGAACCGGCTCACCTCGGCGGAACGCCACAGCCCCGGCGCGATCATCGTCAACGCCAAAGGCCAACGCTTCGTCAATGAAGCGCTCAGCTATCACGACGTCTGCCATGCAATGCGGATGCTTGATCCGCTGAAGTTCGATTTTCCGAACGAGCGCGCTTGGGTGGTGGTCCATCAAGGCTATATGGATCGCTATACATTCCTGACGCGCATGCCGGGCGATCCCGTGCCGCGCTGGATCACGCAAGCGCCGACCATCGCCGAACTAGCGCAGAAAATCGGCGTGGACGCTGACGGCCTTCAGGCGACCATCGCGCGCTTCAATGCCAATGCAGCGCAAGGAACAGATCCGGACTTCCATCGCGGCGAAAGCGCGTATGATCGGTATTACGGCGACCGCGATCGCGAGGGCGCGTTTCAAACGCTCGGCCCACTCGACCAGGGCCCGTTCTATGCCTGCGAACTGCGCATCGGCACGATCGGCACGCGCGGCGGTCCACGCGTGAACAGCCGCGCCGAAGTGCTGGCGAGCGGCGGCGGCATCGTGCCGGGCCTTTATGCGGCCGGCAACGCGATGGCGAGCTTCACCGGCATGTCTTATCCCGGCGCGGGCGGCACGATCGGCCCGGCGCTGACCTTCGGCCACATTGCGGGCCAGTCCGCCGCCTCCGGCAGCAACAGATTCTAATGCCCGAGGTCACGCTCAGCGCCCAGTGCTCCGCCACGCCGCAACAGGCGTGGGCGTTTGTCGAGCATATGGACAATTGGGCGCCATTCCTCACCGGCTATCAACGCCACGAAACGATCGACGAGCGCAATTCAATTTGGGTGGTGAAAGGCGAACTCGGCGGCCTGACGCGCATCGCCGAATTCCGTGTGCAGATTACAGCGTGGGTGGAACCGGAGCGCATCGCCTTCGAACTGGAGGGCGTGGACGAACCCTTCGCGGGGCATGGGATTTTCAGCATCGCCGGTGCGCAAAGCGATCCATCACCGGCGGCGCCCACAATGCGCCCAGGGATCCTGCAGCGCATTCGCGACTGGATTGCGCGGCGCATTCTGTCGCAGATTTTCGGTTCAACCGAGACGGCAAAAAATCAGCCAACCGCCGCGCCAAACACACGTCTGACCTGCACGCTGGCGCTGAACGCCTCCGGCGGTTCCGGCCCGATCATGAATATCCTGCTGGCGCCGATGCTGCCGGCGATCGCCCAGGACATGGCGGATAAAATTGTCGCCGCCCTGGATCAGCGCGCGGCAGCCTGATCAGGTCGGCGTCAAATCGCCAAACCAGCCGAACAAACTACGCTTCGGCCTTTTATTGACGAACGGCTTTTTCGTACCGTTCTTGTCGGCGACCACCATCATCTTGTTGATGGGCGGATTGTAGCGGCGGATCAGATCCTCTTCGACATAGGACCGCTCTTCATCCCGGTCGATATAATGCAAATGCCGTTCGGTCGCCCCCATCCAAAACGCGCGCGGCCATTTTTCATGGCCCAGCAAACGTTCGCGGAAGTTTGTCGCCTTGCCGATATACAGAACCTTCGGAAAGATCAAAAAGCGCCGCTTGACGAAGATATAGATCCCGCCTTGGTGATCGGGGATGCCCCGATGCGACCACGTGATCTTGAAATTGTAGAGGCGGCCGGAATCGCCGCGCCACAGCTTGATGAAAAACATCGGGCGCCCTTCGGGATGTCCGGCGCGAGTCGATTCGCCCCGGCGTCATTTTGGCCCATGCACTCATCAATATGGTTAGCAGCAGGTTAACGCAGGATGTCGACACCTTCAAATGATGAGGAAATCCGCTGGGCGCCTACACCCCCAACCGCTTCTCCACCAGCCCCACAATCTCGCCCATGATGCCGGTGAGCTTGAAGTCCTTGGGCGTGTAGACCTTCGCGACGCCCATTTGCTTCAGGACGTTTTCGTCGGCAGGTGGAATGATGCCGCCGACCACGAGCGGAATTTTTTCCAGGCCTTCCGCGCGCATCAGCCGCGCCACCTCCTGCACCAGATCAAGATGCGACCCCGAAAGGATGGACAGACCAACCGCATGCGCCTTGGAGGCTTTGGCGCTGGCGACGATCTCGGCGGGCGTCGAGCGGATGCCGTCATAGACCACTTCCATACCGACGGCGCGAGCGCGCGTGGCGATCTGTTCGGCGCCGTTGGAGTGTCCGTCGAGGCCCGGTTTGCCGACCAGGAACTTGAACGCCTCGCCGAGCTTTTCAGATAGGGCTTCAACCTGCGCGCGCACGGTTTCCTCGTCCGCCTCGCCGCTGCCTTGCACCACGATCGCGACGCCGGTGGGGCCGCGATATTCGCCGAAGGCCGCGCGCAACGCCGCGCCCCATTCGCCGGTGGTGAGGCCCGCTTTGGCCGCGGCGATCGAGGCCGGCATGATGTTGCGGCCTTCCTTGGCGCACATTTCCAATTCGGCTTTGGCGGCTTCGACGGCGAGCCCATCGCGTTTGTTGCGCCAAGCCTTGAGGCGCTCGATTTGTTCGAACTCGACGCGCGGATCGATTTTCAGAATGGCGCCTTCGCCGGCCGACAACGGCGAGTCTTCGCTTTGGGTGAAGCAATTCACGCCGACGACTTTTTGCGCGCCGGTTTCGATGCCGGCCACGCGCTTGGCGTTGGACTGTACCAGGCGTTCCTTCATGTACGGCACGCACGCGACGGCGCCCCCCATGGAATCGATCTTGGCCAGTTCGGCTTTGGCGCCTTCGATCAGCGCGGCGACCTTGGCTTCGATGACCGTGGAGCCGGCGAAGATGTCTTCGAACTCCAGCAAATCGGTTTCATAGGCCAGCACCTGCTGCATCCGCAGCGACCAGTGCTGGTCCCAGGGCCGCGGCAGACCGAGCGCTTCATTCCAGGCCGGCAATTGCACCGCGCGGGCGCGCGCGTCCTTGGACAAGGTGACGGCGAGCATTTCGAGCAGAATGCGGTACGGATTGTTTTCCGCCTGCGGCTCCGTGAGACCCAGCGAATTTACCTGCACGCCATAGCGGAAACGCCGCAGCTTCGGATCGGCGACGCCATACCGCGTCTGGCCGATCTCATCCCACAAGGCGCCGAAGGCGCGCATCTTGGACATTTCGGTGACGAAGCGCAGGCCCGCATTGACGAAGAAAGAGAGCCGCGAAAACACCAGCGGAATTTCTTCCGGCTTCGCTTCGCCCGCCTTGACGACTGTGTCGAGCATGGCGATGGCGGTGGCCAGGGCATAAGCAAGCTCTTCTTCCGGCGTCGCGCCCGCTTCTTGCAGGTGGTAGGAACAGACATTCACCGGATTGAATTTCGGCGCTTCATGCAGACACCAAGCGATCGTGTCGGCGGTCAGCTTCAAGCTGGGCTCGGGCGGAAACACGTACGTGCCGCGCGACAGATATTCCTTGATGATGTCGTTCTGCGTCGTGCCCGACAGCGCCTTGCGGCTGGCGCCGGTTTCGTCAGCCAGCGCCACATACATGGCGAGCAACCACGCGGCCGGCGCATTGATCGTCATCGACGTGTTCATCTTGTCGAGCGGAATGCCGTCGAACAAGGTGCGCATGTCGCCGAGGTGAGAAACGCAAACCCCGACCTTCCCCACTTCGCCGCGCGACAGCACGTGGTCGGCGTCGAGCGCGGTCTGTGTCGGCAGGTCGAACGCCACCGACAGACCCGTCTGACCCTTTTCCAAATTTTTGCGATAAAGTGCGTTGGACGCCGCGGCCGACGAGTGACCGGCATAGGTGCGGAAAATCCAGGGAGCGTCGGGGGCGTGCTGGAAGGAATTGGTCACTGGTCGGTCCCGTCCTGGGGTCTAATGCTCAAAAATTCATACCGCACATGGCGCGCATGCCAAGGCGGACGGACTGAAATGCTCAAAAACAGTTCAGGCGCCGTAAATGCGCGCAACGGCTTTAAGACGCCGCCGCCTCATTCCTCAACGCTAAAGTCGGCCAAGATCAAAATGTCCGGCTTGTGTGACCCGATTGCCGCGAGCGCTACCGCCAACGGGCGGTCCAACCCTTGAAACGGGATCATAATCGTGTCCGCGGTGAGGGAGCTCCTGCCGAGCCACCCAAACACGCCGTTGCGCCATTTGCGATAACTGGGTGCATTGCTCACAGCCAGTTCAAGGTGCTGCACGGGTCCGATTGAGGGAAAGCCAACTGCCTTGATTTTGGCCCACGGCGCGGGCGCAGCCATGAGACGCCGGTCGAAAACGCCGTCAGCGTCGATCCGCAAAACGGGCGCGCGATCCAGCGCACGCGCTAGCAAAGCGCCGCCGCCCAGCCCGAACAAGATTAAAGCAGGCCCAGCCGCGATCCACAAAGTTGCTTCTTGAAGCGCAAACAGCACCGATCCCGCAGTCATGCCCCAACCAGCAAATCCAAAGGCGGCGTGAAACCAGGGATCGAAGCGGAATAGGGTCGGCCTGTCTGCCGATGGCGGGACCAAGCCGCGCGCCTTGCGCCAATCTGAAATCAACAATGCGGCGCCCACCAGCGCACAACCGCCAAAGAATAAGAGGCAGCCGGCGCCCACCATTCGATCGGACGCATCGCCACCGCTTAGAATCCATAGCGCGAGCGCACAAAAAGCCAGACTGATCAGTGTCAGCGCCGCATTGCGGATCAAGTCTTTCCCCTTACCAAAACGCTTTATGATCGATCGGCGATCTCGAATTTATCCGTAGACAGATTTTAAATCTGCCCAACATGCCCTGTTGTGATCTCGCCTTTAGGCCGCCGGCGTCGGAACGCGCCAGCGGCGGCCGCCCACCTGCGTCCGGGAGAAGAGCGCAAGCGTTTCGCCGCCGCTTGGCAAATTTGTCGCAACAGCAGGCAAAACGCCGCCGAAATCATAATCATCCGTACGACATCTTGACCGTTTTGCTCGCGCCTGCTCTCCATGGCTTAAATTTCATCACACTAGCCCCTCAGGCGGAGCAGAAATGGCCACCCAAGTCATTCAAACCATTGCCCCTAAAGACATTTATGCCGTCGGCGAAATCCCGCCGCAGTTTCACCTGCCGGAAAAAATGTGGGCCTGGGCGATCCGCAAGGAACGTCATGGCCGCCCCTTGAAGAGCATGCAGCTGGAGCAGGTGCCGACCCCGAAGCCGGGCGCCGACGAAGTGGTCGTCCTGGTGATGGCCGCGGGCGTTAATTATAACGGCGTCTGGGCAGGCTTGGGCGAGCCTCTCTCTCCCATGGACGTGCACAAGCAGCCTTATCACATCGCCGGGTCGGACGCCTCGGGCATCGTCTGGGCCGTGGGCACAAACGTCAAACTCTGGAAGCCGGGCGACGAAGTCGTCATTCACTGCAACCAGGACGACGGCGACGATGAAGAATGCAATGGGGGCGAACCGCTGTTTTCGCCGAGCCAGCGCATCTGGGGCTATGAAACCACCGACGGTTCTTTCGCCCAATTCTGCAAGGTGCAATCCCGCCAGTTGATGACCCGTCCCAAGCACCTGACCTGGGAAGAAGCCGCCTGCTACACGCTGACGCTCGCGACGGCCTATCGGATGCTGTTCGGCTGGCGGCCGAACCAAGTTCGGCCCGGCGATAACGTTCTAATCTGGGGCGCATCGGGCGGTTTGGGCGTGTTCGCCACGCAATTGTGCGCAGTGTCGGGCGCCAACGCCATCGGCGTCGTGTCCGATGCGTCTAAGGCCGAATATGTGCTGTCGATGGGCGCCAAGGCGGTGCTCAACCGCAAGGACTTCAATTGCTGGGGCCAATTGCCAAAGGTCGGCAGCCCGGAATTCAACGATTACATGAAGGAAAGCCGCAAGTTCGGCAAAGCGATCTGGGAAATCACCGGCGGCAAGGATGTCGACATCGTTTTCGAACATCCCGGGGAGCAAACCTTTCCGGTCTCGGTGTTCGTCGTGAAGCGCGGCGGCATGGTCGTGATCTGCGCCGGCACCACCGGCTACAACCTCACGATGGACGCGCGCTTCTTGTGGATGCGCCAAAAGCGCGTCCAGGGTTCGCACTTCGCCAACCTTATGCAAGCCAGCCAGGCCAACAAGCTGGTCTGTGAGCGCCGCATCGACCCGGCCATGTCCGAAGTTCTGCCTTGGGCGGAGATTCCGGCGGCGCATGAAAAGATGCTCGACAACAAGCACCAGCCGGGAAACATGGCCGTGCTGGTGTCGTCGCCCCGCCCCGGTCTGCGCACCTATGAGGATGTGCTGGAGGCAGGCGGCAGCCTCGCCTAAACACGTCCAGCCCGCGCAGCCCGCTAGGCGATGGCTTTGGTCATCACGATATGCGGAATGCCCTGCTCGAGGAATTCCGCGCCTTCGACTGCGTAGCCCTGTTGCGTGTAAAATCGTTCGGCTGTTCGGCGGGCGTGCAAACGCACCTGTGTCGCGCCTAGACCTCGGGCGCGAATTTCCGCGGCGTCAAGCAGCGCCGCGCCAATGCCGCGTCCCTGAGCGTGCGGGCTGACCGCCATCTGCTTCACCCGTACGATCCCGGGCGTTTCCCGATAGAGAGAGACGCTGCCGATCACATGATCGTCAGCGACGGCGATGAAGTGCTCGCGTGCTGCATCAAGCGCGAGTTCTTCTGGCGCAAAGCGCAAGCCAAGGGGTTTTCGCAGCACATCCTCGCGCAAACTGACTGCGGCCGGATAAAGCGGATCGGCAATGGTGATCAGCTGAATGCGCACGTTAACCTGCCCAACTGCGATACAAAATGTAGATCGCGACCAGCAAAACCAGGATCGCGAAGGATCGGCGCAGCAAACCGCGCTGCGTTGCGAGCTTTTTGCTCAGCGGCGCGCCGATCAAGCCGCCAATAATGCCGCCCGTAATGAAAAGCGCGGCAACGCGCCAATCAACCATGCCATCAAGCGCGTAAGAGACAGCCGTCGCAGCGCCGAATGCGCCAACCGAAAACAAAGATGACGCCACCGCATTCAGCATCGCCATGCCGCTGGACAGCATCAAACCTGGCACGATCAAAAAGCCGCCGCCGATCCCGAAAAAGCCGGACATGAAACCCACGGCCAAACCGGCGCCAATCAAACGCGGCGCCATTTTCGGCGTCAGGTGCGCATCGGGATCGCCCTCTTTTGCATTCGGATGCAGCATGGTCAGCGCGATGGAGATCATCAACAGGGCGAACAAAGGCAACAAAATCGCCGGATGCATCTGTTTGCCGATGGCGGCGCCGATCAGCGCGCCGAGCACGCCCGAGCCGCCAAAGGTCGCGGCGCACGGCCACTTCACGTTGCCTGCGCGTGCATGCGCGATCAGATTTGCGAAGGCGTTGACCGCCACCGCCATCGCGCTCGTTCCAATGGCGACATGCGGCGAAGACACACCGACGACATAGATCAAAAGTGGCGTCGCCAAAATTGATCCGCCGCCGCCGACCAGCGCCAAGACCAGCCCGACCAGCCCGCCGCAAAGGATCGCGGCGAGGTCCGCCGGCGTCATGATTTGATCAGCGCATCAATGCGGTTCCAGGGCATCGCCTTGAGCATGGTCGCCATGCCGCACCACCCAGTGGCGCCGGCAAAGGTAAGACCCGCGCCCATAAACGCCGACAGACCATAAAAGCCGGGATGCACCAGCGTTCCGAGAATCACGCCGATCATGACAAGCGAACCAGCCGTGATCTGAACTTGCCGCATGACTTCCAGTGGCGCTTTGCGATTGGCATGGATCGGCAGGCCGGCCTTTTTCCAGCCCTCAAGGCCGCCATCGAGGAAATAGGCTTGCTTGAAACCGCGCGCCAACAGCTTGGCCGCATTCGCCTGCGTGCGCATGCCGGACTTGCAATGGAAGATCGCAACTTTGCCGCGCTCGCGATCGAAATCATGCAGATCAATCGACGAGAGCGGCGCCAAGCGGGCGCCCAATACGTGTTCGCGCGCGTGCTCATCGGCCTCGCGGATGTCGATCAGGATCGCGTCGCCCAAATCGATCAGACGTTTGGCGTCCTGCGCTTGCATCGGTTGAAGAGCATCAGCCATTGGGCGTTCCTTTCAATTCATTCGCCCGGCGGACAGAAAATGCCCGCAAGGGTTTCGAGAATTTTCGCCGCGCGTGGATCGGCAAGGCGGTAGTAAATCGTCTGGGCTTCGCGGCGCGTTGTCACCAGGCCTTCCTCGCGCAACTTCGCGAGGTGCTGCGACAAAGCCGACTGCGACAGACCAGAGGCTCGCTGCAGCGTCCCCGCAGAACGCTCGCCCTCCACCAATTGGCACAGCACCATCAGCCGCGCCTCATGCGCCAAGGACTTCAGCATCTGCGCCGCCACGCCAGCCTTTTCAGCAAAGTCTTCGGGCGAAAGATTGAACCGCATTGATGCGACCTTTTATCAGTAGACTCTAATTTAGTTTATACTAATATAAAGCGCAAGAGATATTTCCGCGGAGCGCTTCATGGCCGGCCCTTTAGGCATTCAGTCGTTTTTTCATGAGCCGACCTTCACCATTACCCATCTGATTTGGGACAAAAAAACCAAGAAGGCGGCGGTCATCGATCCGGTGCTGGATTACGATCCGAAGTCCGGCCGCACGGGGACGCACGCGGCTCAAGGCGTGCTCGACGCCTTGAAGGCCAAGGGCCTCAAGCTGGACTGGATTTTGGAGACCCACGCGCATGCAGATCACCTCTCCGCCGCGCCCTTTCTCAAAGCGGCGACGGGGGCGCCCATCGCGATCGGCGAGCACATCACGCAAGTGCAAGGCGTCTTCAAGCCGGTCTTTAATCTCAAAGATCTGAACACGGATGGCAGCCAGTTTGATCGCTTAGTGAAAGACGGCGCTGAATTGGCCTTGGGCGATCTCAAGATCCGTGTGCTGCACACGCCCGGCCACACCTTGGCCTGCGTCTCTTATCTGGTCGAGGATGCGGTCTTTGTCGGCGATACCATGTTCATGCCCGATTACGGCACGGCGCGCACCGACTTTCCCGGCGGCGACGCGGCAAGCCTCTATCGCTCCATCAAAAAGCTGTTGTCCCTGCCGCCGGAGACTCGCGTGTTCTTGTGCCACGATTATCTGCCCGCCGGCCGCACGGCCTATGTCTGGGAAACGACGATCGGCGAACAGCGCGCGAACAACATCCACATCCATGACGGCGTGAGCGAGTCCGATTTCGTGGCAATGCGCAAAGCGCGCGACAAAACGCTGGAAATGCCCGTACTGATCTTGCCCTCGATTCAGGTGAATGTTCGCGCTGGCCAATTGCCTGCGCCGGAAGACAATGGCGTGCGCTATTTGAAAATACCGCTGGACGCGCTTGGAGCAGTTTAACTCTGCGGCGTGATCCTCAGATCCACGCTGCCCACGCGCAGCCCCCACAATCCAACAGTGGCGCGGTTGATGACGACGCCTTCGGGCGTTTCAACCATTACGTCGCGAAAGTGCACTTTACGACCAGGCGTCCCGTCCTTTTTGGGAAGCCGCACATCATATTCCAGGCGGAAGGCGCGGCCGTCCTGAAAGCCCGTCGCTTCGCCGACAACGTCCTCGCGCGTGCCCGAATATTGGCCGTCACCGGTGCGCTTAAGGCGCCAGGTCTTGCGATCCTTCTGGCCGTCATCGAACACAAAATCCTCTTCAAGCACGAACATTGCGCCATCCCAGGTTCCACTCAAATAGGCGGTAAACGGACGGCGCACGCCCGTGATGGCGCGAAACTCGCCGCGCGCGGTCGATTTACCGGCGAGACGCTGTTCGATGATGAACGAATTGGGGCCAGTCTCTTTTGGCAGAGGCGGCGCGGAGGCGCAGGCGGACAACATCAACACGCCTGCTCCGAGAGCGGCAAAAAACGCGATCCGCATGGAATTCTCCAGTGAGCCATGCGGAGTCTACGCCAAGCGCTCGGTCTTGGATCAGCCCTCGCCGCGCGCCTTCGCAAGCTGCATCTGCTTGTGCCGTTCGCGGGCGGAAGCCTTGTACGTTTCCGACTTGGTCTCGAAACAGGCCGGGCAGGTCACGCCCGCTTCGTACATCGGCGAGTCCTTGTCGCCCGGCTCCAGCGGCCGGCGGCAGCCATAGCATTCTTCCAGTTTGGACGGCGCCAGACCGTGCCCCACCGCCACGCGGTGATCGAAGACGAAGCATTCGCCGCGCCATTTCGACTCTTCGGCGGGTTGCTGCTCGAGGTATTTCAGGATCCCGCCTTTGAGATGGAAGACGTTTTCGAAGCCTTCGCTCAGCATGTAGGACGACGCCTTCTCGCAACGGATACCGCCGGTGCAGAACATCGCGATCTTCTTGTGTTTGGCGGGATCGAAATTGGCGCGCACGAAATCCGGGAATTCGCCGAAGCTGGCGGTCTTCGGATCGATGGCGCCCTCGAACGTGCCGATCGCGACTTCGTAATCGTTTCGCGTGTCGATCAGCAAAACCTCCGGATCGGCGATCAGCGCATTCCAATCCTTCGCCTCGACATAGCGTCCGACCCGCGCATTGGGATCAGCCGCGGGAACCCCGAACGTGACGATCTCTTTTTTCAGCCGCACCTTGGCGCGCAGAAAGGGCTGTTTCTCACAATAGGATTCCTTGTGCTCGAGATTGGCGAGGCGTGGATCCGCTTTCAGCGCCGCCAGCATCGCATCGATCCCATCGCGCGATCCGGCGATCGTGCCGTTGATCCCTTCCTGCGCCAGCAGGATGGTGCCCTTGACGCCATGCGCCTGCATCGCCTCACGTAAGGGCGCCCGCATCTCCGCGAAATCCGGCAGGCGCACGAACTTGTAGAGCGCGGCGACGACGATGAAACTGGCCTCGGACATGGCGCTCTCTTAGTGCGCCCGCCGGCGCGGATCAATTCGCCTCACACACGCCCCCTTGAGACAAACCGTAAGCATGCTAATCTTCCCGCACAGGGATGGAGAACAAAATCATGGCGAGCGAACGCAGTTTCGAGGGTCGCGTTGCCCTTATCACCGGCGCCGGCAGCGGCATTGGCCGGGCCACGGCGGTTGCATTTGCGCGTGAGGGCGCGCGTCTGGCGCTGTGCGACATGAACACGGAAGGCCTCAAGGAAACCGTAGCGCAGTTGGGCGGGGCGGAAAGCTGGACAATGCGAGTCAATGTCGCCGCCGGCGCCGAGGTCGAAGCGTTCGTGGCAGGGGCAGTGGAGCGCTTTGGCCGTCTGGATTGCGCCGTCAATGCGGCCGGCGTGAAAGCCGCCGTCAAACCTTTGGGCGACTACAGCGAAACCGAATTCGATCAGGTCATGGACATCAATTCCAAGGGCGTTTGGCTGTGCATGAAATATGAGATCAAGGCGATGCTGCAAAATGGCGGCGGCGCCATTGTCAATCTGGCCTCGGGCGCCGGCATCCTGGCGGTCAGTCACGCCGGCAGCTACACAGCCTCCAAGCACGCGGTCGTCGGCCTGACGCGCGTTGGCGCGCTGGATTACGGCAAAGCAGGAATCCGCATCAACGCTGTCTGCCCTGGTTATACGCGTACGCCGATGGCCCTCGCCTCGCTGCAGGACTTCAACGCCGACGAGCAAATGGCGGCGTCGATGCATCCGATCGGCCGCATCGCCGAACCATCCGAGCAAGCCGACGCCATTCTGTATCTGTGCTCGGATCGAGCGTCCTTCATTACCGGCCACGCGATGGTGGTCGACGGCGGCTATACGATCCAATAGCGCCTGTTACTTCTTGTAGATCCGCACGCAGACATTACGCAGCGCAGCGATGTCGTTTGCGCTCATATCCGGCGCAGCGCGGCTGAGCATGATCTCGAACCAGTCGAGTTCCCAATCGGCGACGGGAAAGCCAATATTCTTGCCTTTGTCGTTGAGGCTCTTGGCGCGCGCGCTGCCGTCGGGGTTCAGGAACACCATCAAAGGCACAGCGATATTGCCCGGCGAGAACCGGCCGAAAACCTGCTCCACACCGGTCAATTGCTGCGCTTTATATTTCGCTTTCTCCTCGCGCACCCGCATGCGGGCCAGACGAAACCGCGCATTGAAAATCGGCGCGGCTTTGGGATCCGCCAAAAACATGTCGAACAATTTGCAATAGCTGCACCAGCTGGCGTGAAAATAGAGCGCCAGGGTTTTGCCTTCCGCTTTTGCTGCGGCCAGTTCGCCGCGCACAAAATCATCGGCGGCCGATTGCGCCGGAACCGCCGCCCGTACGGCGGACGCACCGGCAGACGCTAGCAATCCCATCATCCCCGCCAAAGCATCTCTGCGCTGCACCAAGCGTCTCCATTGCCGAACGCATCTAGCTATATTTTAGGCGGCGCGGCAGCGCCATGCGGCGTAACTGCTTTTCGCCCTATTCCCCGCGCGAGCGAGTTTGTAAAAACCCGCCAGCGGGAGATTTCATGCATTCTCAAATCATCGATCTGATCGGCTTGGCCGCATCCGGCGCTGTGGGCGGCGCCATTTACTGGGCTGCGCGCAATCATAGCGGGGTGTTTCGGCTGGCCTGGAAGTCGATTAACCGCAACTAGGAACTTCCGAGGCCGCTGATCGTTTATTTTCCACAGTCTACGGAGTGAGGGAAAAATGAACGGAGTTTCAATTTTGGCCGCGATCATTATCGGCATAGCTGCCGGGTGGATCGCGGAGCAAGTCATGCATCGCAATCACGGCCTGCTCACCAATCTGATCGTTGGCGTTGTCGGCGCGTTTCTCGGCACAGTTCTGGTCAACGCACTGGGCATCGGCTTCGCCGGTTTCTGGGGCAGCCTGATCGTCTCAGCGTTCGGCGCAATCGTCTTGTTGTTCCTGCTGGGTTTGGTCAAACGACGACCCGTAGTTTAACAACGATGAAAAGGGCCTCTTCGAAAGAAGTGGCCCTTTTTATTTGCCTGCTGGTTCGGCCAGAGCGTCTTCCAGCGTCGCCTCCAATACGCGCTGATCCGCATAGGTGTCAGCTCTCCGCCCCTCTACCTTTCGCGCTACTTTTTCAAAACGCCGCATCCAGGCCGGCAACACTGACGGCAACGATTCCCGCAGCGGTAATTGATAACGCGCCTCGCCCAAATCACGCGCCTAGCGCTCGAACTGCAATTGCTCTGTATTGAAGCGCTCCGCGGGCAAGCCTTGGAGGCGCTGGCCCGAGCGGAGACCGCCATTGGTCCTCATCCAGATATTTGCGCGGTTTTGCAACGCCGTGCGCCGCGTCTCAGGTTGAGATCATTTCACGAGGTTAGAAAGATCAACGCCATAGCGCGCCGCGTTGGCTTTCATGTACTCGCCGCGCGGTTTGACTTCTTGGCCCTCGGCCGCCGCCTGCACCATATCCAGAAACGTGTGCCAGCCCATGGCGTTTTGTTTTTCAAAGCGCTCCGGCACCGGCAGATGCGTGAGCCCCAAAGCGGCTTTGTCCTCGCGCTCGATCAGGTTCATCGTGAGATACGACTCCGGATAGTTCGACCAGTCCTCGTCTCCCTCAAAAACGTTCCAGGTATAAGCCAGCTTCGACTGCACTTCCCATTGGGTGATGACCCCGCGAATATGGTTCTTCATCAGGCCGACGCGGCCGCCCACGCCTTCTCCGATGGAGCTCTCACCATACCATTGCGGCAACAGAGCCGGTTCGGTAAGCAGAGCCCAAATCTCAGCAAGCGGCGCGGCAATGACACGCTCGAACTGCACCATCGAGGCCTTGCCAAATTGGGCGTCGCTCATTCTGGTTCCTCCAGTTTCGCGATGACGCTAGCGCCGCTGCGCCACCTTGTTCAGGAACATCGCTTCGACGGCGCGCTGCGCTTCCTGGTTTTGCTTTTTCTGGAAGCCGTGGCCTTCATCCAGACCCAGCAGATACCAAGCCTCACCGCCATTTGAACGCACGCGCGCAACCATCTGCTCTGCCTCGCTCATCGGTACGCGCGGATCATTAGCGCCCTGAACCACAAGCAATGGTTTGGTGATGCTGGCGGCGCGGCTCAACGGCGAAATGGTCTGCATGAAAGCGCGGGTATTGGGATCGCGCTCGTCGCCATATTCGACGCGCCGCAGATCGCGGCGATAGCCCTTGGTGTTTTCCAGGAACGACACCCAGTTTGAAATGCCGACCACCGAGACGCCGCCTGCGAGCCGCGCGTTGTAATTGGTCATCGCCGCATAGGCCATGTAGCCGCCATAAGAGCCGCCATAGACCACGACGCGCGAAGGATCGAGATCCGGCTGCGCCGCGATCCAATCCAGCGCGGCGCCGACATCCTTCACCGAATCCTCGCGCTTCATGCCATTATCCAGCGAGACATATTCGCGGCCATAACCGGTCGAGCCGCGCACATTCGGCGCCACGACGGCGAAGCCAAGTTCATTGACCCAGTATTGGATGGTGCCGGAGAAGCTCGGCCGGAATTGCGCTTCCGGTCCGCCGTGCAGGAACAGGATGACCGGCGCGCGGCCCGTTACGCGCGGTTTGTAGACAAAAGCGGGGATCATGCGCCGCTGTGCGCCCGCATTGTCGAAAGTGGGGTAAGCGGTCAGCGCCGGCGTGACGAAGGTCGCGGGATTGAGCCCGCCCGGTTCACTCTCAGTCCAGCGCGTCAGCTTGGCGTCCTTGAGATCATAAATGTAGGCGTCGGACGGCGAATTGCCGGCGTTCAGCGAAAAGCCGAGACGTGCGCCTGTTGCGTCAAAACGCGGATTGAGCACCAGACCCGGCGGCAGTGCGATGCCTGACAAGGCCTTGCCGCTGCGGATGTCCACAAAACGCAGTTCCGAAGAACCGCCGGCATTGACCACATAGGCTAGCGTCTTTCCGTCCGGCGACAGATCGAACGATTCCACATCCCATTTGATATCGGCAGGCGACAGCGCCGTGCGCTTTTGCGATTTCAAATCCAGCCGCACCAGACGCGCAAAGGACGATGCTTCATCGGAAATCAGAATGATCGACTGGCCATCCGGCGTGAATTCGCCGCCGTCATAAGAGACATTCAAGGTTGGCGTCAGTTCGGTTGGCGCGCCGCTCGACAGATCGAGCAAAAACCGCCGAGACTTGGCAACGGATTCATAGCGCCCATAGAGCAGATAGCGTCCGTCCGGCGAGAAATCCAACGGCTCCAGCGCGCCCTGGCCTTCCAGAATAACCCGGCGGGAATTGGGGACGGTTAGGTCCATCCACATCAAATCGAAGTTCGGGTCGGACGCCGTCGCGCGCGACCACACCACACGCAAACCATCGTGCGAAAAGACCGGCGCTTCGTTGCGGGTTTGCGGTTCCGTCAGCTGAGTCGGCGTGCCCGTGATCGGATCGTACAGATAGAGCTGGTGGAATTCGTCACCGCCCAAATCTTTTGTGTAGACGAACTGGCCGCCGCCATTGGGCCGCACGCGCGCGGCGCTGACGGGGTCGGCGAAGAAGGTGAGCTGCTTGCGATCGCCCAATGGCATGTCGACGCGATGCACCTGCGCCGCATCGCCAAAGCGCGTCGAGATCAGCACACCGCCGCTGGGCAGGAAGTCCATGAAGCTGGCGCTGCGGATCGACGAATATTGGGTGAGCTTCGCCTTCATCGACGCCGGCGCGACGGGGATGCCGTCAAAGATCAATTGGTTTTCCTGACGCCGGTTGGTCGGAAGGACCGGCGCGGCGCCGTAGACCGGCGTCGCCGCGGCGTCTTCCGGCAATGTGTCAGTCATTTCCTTATTGGGCGCGATCCGCGGCGTTGGCGGCGTCGCCTGCTTGGCTTTTGCAGCCGGTTGCTTCACCGGCCGCTTCGCGTCCGCGATTGAGGCGGATGAAGCGAAGACCAGGCCGACGGCGAGAAGCAATCTCAAAGCGCGCATTTGGATCCAAACTCAGCGACAAAAACAGGAATTAAAGCAACGCCCCACGTTTTCGATCGTTGCGGGAGCCGATAGCGAATCAGTATGTAAACTCTGCCAGAGCCTCGCCATATCGTTCAAGGATGCGGCGGCCTTATGGCCGGATTGCGCAGAGTGAAAATTCCTTTAGGTCTAGGATCATGCGCATCGCTGTGATCATTCCCGCCCGTTACGGCTCGACCCGGTTTCCGGGCAAGCCTCTGGTCGAAGTGCGCGGCGCGAGCATGATCCGTCGCGTCATGGCGATCGGTCACGCAGCCGAGGGCGTGGATCGCGTTGTGGTGGCGACCGACGACCACCGTATCGCCGATCACGTCAAATCCTTCGGCGGCGAAGCCGTGATGACGCCGGAACATTGCCGCAACGGCACCGAGCGCGCTTATGCCGCCTCCCTGGCGCTGGGCGAGAAACCCGACGTGGTGATCAATTTGCAAGGCGACGCCATTCTCACGCCGCCCTGGATCATCAGCGCCATCGCCAAGGCCATGCTGGACGATCCAGAATTGGAAATGTCCACCCCAGCGACGCGCATGGATAAGGCGACCTATGAGCGTTTCAAACAAGCCAAAGCGGCGGGCGATGTCGGCGGCACCACGGTGGTGACGCGGCTCGACGGCTACGCCATGTATTTCTCCAAGGCGCTGATCCCGTTTCTGCGCAACGCGGGCGAAACAATGCCAGTGATGCAGCATGTCGGCCTCTACGCCTATCGCTTCGAAACCCTGGCCAAACTGGTGGCGCTCCCGCCCTCGCCGCTGGAGGAAATCGAAGGGCTGGAGCAATTGCGCGCGCTGGAAAATGGCGTGCCGATCAAAGTCGTCGAAATCGATTATCGCGGCCGTTCGCACGCCAGCATCGATAGCCCGGCCGACGTCGCAGTGGTCGAGCGGCTGATCGACGCCGAAGGCGAACTGGCGCCGCTGTGATTTTGCTGTTCGCCCGTCACGGCAACACATTCGAAGCAAATGAGATTCCGCGCATTGTCGGCGCCTATGAAGACATGCCGCTCACACAAGCCGGCGAAGAACAGGCGCGTATGCTGGGCCGCGCCCTGAAAGAGTCCGGACTGCATCTCGACGCCATTCTTGCGGGTCCTCTGCAGAGAACGTCGCGTTTCGCTGAAATCGCCGCGGCGGAGGCTGGGTTTCAAGGCGGCGTTCGCATCGATCCGCGCCTGCGCGAATTGGATTTCGGGGGCTGGTCCGGCCTTTCCGACGACGAAGTGGCCGCGCGCTTCGGCCAAAGCGCGCTGGACGACTGGCGCAAGCACGGACGGCGGCCGCAAAGTGCGGATTGGGCGCCGGCAGAGGCAAATGTGCGGGCCGATCTGGCGTCCCTGGCGGCGGAGACTGCGGAACAAGCGGCGGTCCTATGCGTCACCTCTAACGGTGTACTGCGCTATGCGATGGAGCTTGATCCGGCAGCGTTCGCGGCGCATGCGCCAAATGGCGGGTTCCGCGTCAAAACGGGCCGGATTTGCGGGTTTATCCGGAAACAGGCGGGGCTTGAAATCGCTTTCTGGGACGAAAAACCGAGCGCCGAGATTTTGGCGCGATTGAAGGGCTGAAGATGACGCACAAAAGCGACAAGGTTCACAATCTCTCGTCGCTGCTGGACGCCCTCAAGGCAAAGATCGACGAAGACGGCGAAGTCAGCCCCGCCACCAAGATCAGCCTGGAGGAGATGCTGGATCTGATCGGACGCCGCGCTTACGGCCCGCTTCTATTGATTATCGGTCTGATCTCGATTTCGCCGCTCACGCTCATTCCAGGCTCAACCTGGGCCATCGCGGTGTTGACCTTGGTGATCTCGGTTCAGATGGCGCTGCACAAAACGCATCCCTGGATGCCGAAAAAAGCGCTCGCCTTGCAGCTCACCGAGGACAAACTCGATAAATTCATCAGCGCAGCGCGGCCAACAGCGCGCTTCACCGACAAATTGATCCGGCCACGCTGGAGCTTTTTGTCGGAGCCGCCCTGGGCGCTGATCGTCGCAATCCTGTGCGCGCTGGCGGCGCTAGTGACGTTCCCCTTGGGTTTTATTCCCTTCGCGCCCTTGGCGCCTGGCCTAGCCGTGGCGTTTTTTGGGCTGGGACTCACCGCCAAGGATGGCCTGATGCTGAGCCTCGGGGCGCTCATCATGGCGGCAGCGAGCTGGCTGCTGGTCACCCGGTTAATTTAGCCCCACCTAACCGCCCGCTATATTTGCAACTTTTTAACCAGCCTGACCCAATTTGCAGGAGGGCGTGGAACAAAGAGCAAAAAGCTTTAGTTGACTAGGGCTTACAAATGCCGAGTGCGATGCCGAATTCCGATAAACCTGAACGCCGCAAAGTCGCCCCCCGCAGCCGCGCGCTGCTGTCTGGCAAGCTCGTTTTCGACAATGCCAACCAAACGATGGATTGCCTGATCCGGGACGTCACAAAAGACGGCGCTAAGGTGAAAATGACCAGCGCAGTGCGGGTGCCGTCCCGCGTTTTTCTGATCGACATAAAACGCGCTCTGGGCATCGACTGCCATGTGATCTGGGCCCGGCCTCCTGAATTGGGGCTTAAATTCCTGAAATCCCACAATCTTCAAGAAGAGAGTTCTGATCCGCAGATCCGTGGCCTGCGGCGAATCTGGGTGGAATTGGCCGCCCGTTAAATCCGCGTTGTAATTCACTTGATCCAAACGCCAAAAAGCGCTCATCCAGGGGCCGCAGCGCAGTTTGGATGCTTTCATGAAATTCTTTATCGACACCGCCGACGTGGCCGTGATCCGCGAATTGAGCCTGACCGGCATGGTCGACGGCGTCACCACCAACCCTTCTCTTGCCGCCAAAGCGGGCAAACCGTTTTTGCAAATGATCGCGGAGATCTGCGAAGCCGTGGACGGTCCGGTGTCGGCCGAGGTCTCTGCGCTGGATTGCGAAGGCATGCTGGCGGAAGCCGCAAAGCTGGCGCCGATAGCGCCCAATATCGTGATCAAGGCGCCCCTCACCTGGGAAGGTCTGAAGGCCACGCGCGCGCTTAGCCAAAAAGGCGTGAAAGTGAACGTCACGCTTTGCTTCTCGGCCAATCAAGCGCTGCTCGCCGCTAAAGCGGGCGCGACATACATCTCGCCGTTCATCGGCCGGTTGGACGACATCAATATGGACGGCATCGAGCTGATCCACGACATCCGCCGCATCTATGACAATTACCCTGATCTGAAGACGGAGATTCTTGCTGCCTCCATTCGCACGCCGAACCATGTGCGTGAGGCAGCGCTGGCTGGCGCAGACGTCGCCACTTTGCCGCCTGCGACCTTAAAGCTGTTGGCGGATCATCCGCTCACCGCCAAAGGCTTGGAAGCCTTCATGGCGGATTGGAACAAAGCAGGCCTTTCGATCCTGTAGATCGAAAACCAGTGCGCCGCAGCATGCATCGGCGGCATTTCGGGCCGATTGAGGAGCGATTGCGCGATCCACGGCCGGTGGGAGGGGAGGGGTCGCGGTGCAGTCAGCGCGCGATATCCACCCCTCAATCAGCCCACCCCAAGAATGCCACGAAAGCTGCGGATAGTCCTCGCCCCAATTGGGCGCCGCCCTGCCCACACCGACCCAATCACGGTCGCGCGAGTCGTCCGCACCTCCGGCGCGATGCGGGTCGACGCGCGGCGCCGAATAGGTTTTATAATGGCGTCAAGGGTTTCTAGAATAGCGACGGGCCGCACGGCCTCATCCCGGGAGAAAAGTTCTATGCGACGCGTTTGGATCGCCCGTGCAACCGCTGCCTCAATTTTGTGCCTTTTGGCGGGGTGTGAAACGATGAATCTGGGCGGCGGATCATCACGAGGCGAGTCCGCCCTTCCCCCGCGCGGCCAGGCTTTGCCGCCGCCGCGCCCGCAGGGCACCAAACTCACCATCACGGACAGTGACAAGGGCATGACCTTTCAGATCAAGGTCGGCGACCGCGTCTCCGTCAGCCTCGTCGGTACGCCGACCGCAGGCTATCAATGGGTGGCGGTCAAACCGCCCGCCGTGCTGAAGGAAGCCGGCACGCTCTCCGGTCCCACGATCAGCGATCAGCTTTATCCCGGCTTCGCTGGCGGCAATCATTGGGAAGTGATCGCCTTTGATGCGGTGAAGACTGGCAGCGGTAAGTTGAAGCTCGAGCAGCGCGGGCCGGACCCCAAGGAAAAGCCGGCCGACACCTTCACCGTCAGTTTTGAAGTGATCAAATAGCCGGTCAGGCCGCGACGCTGGAGAAGCTTTCCGTCGTCACGCGGTCGCGGCCGAGATTCTTCGACATGTAGAGGCAGGAATCCGCCCGCGCCAAAAGCTCGGCGGCGGATTCGCCTGCCCGCAACGTCGAGACCCCCATCGATAACGTCACCACACCGATCTGTTCCTGGGTGGATTTGCGGACCAGCTTCTTGGTGCGCACGGTGTCGCGGATCGCATTAGCGACAAAATGCGCGTCAGCCAGAGAGACGCCCGGCAGAATGATCGAAAACTCCTCGCCGCCATAACGCGCCGGCGTAGCGCCCTGCGGCGATTGGGTTTGCAGCACATTGGCGATGAAGCGGATCACCTGATCGCCGACCTGATGGCCCCACAAATCGTTGAACCGCTTGAAGTGATCGATATCGCACATGATCAGGCTGAGTTGTTCGCCTGACGCCTTCGCCGCGCCGACCCAGCCCATCAAAACCTGATCGAAGGCACGGCGATTGGCGAGCCCCGTGAGACTGTCATGCCGCGCTTCGCTTTCGGCGACCTGCAGCGTGCTCTGCAGCGCCGCCACCTGCTGCGCGGAGCTTTGAATCTGGGAATAGAGGTCGTTGCTCTGACGCGCCATTTCGCGGGTCGCGGCGGCGAGGCCCATCACGACTTCGCGCAATTTTCCGGGCTCAAGGCTGCTTTCGAAGCTGGAAGCAGCGTCCTGCAATTTGCCAGCATAGTCGGCGGTCATGTTGCCGCCGCCCTTCAGCGCATCCAGTACTTCGGCGAGTTCGCGGGCGATGCACTCCCCCGTCTCCATCATTTGCGCTGACAGACGGGTATTGGAGAAATAGCGCTCGAACAGCTCTTCATTGACGCTAGCGGTAAATTTCTGGCCGCGAACAATGAATTCCTCGATCTGGCGGCTCAAGGCGGGATTGGACCCGATCCGGTGCGTCAGCCAGACTTCGTAGTTCGGCGCCGTCGTCGGCACGCCGTGCTGCGCCATCAGGTCGATGGTTTCATGAGCGACGGCCGCGCTGCCCGCTTTAAGGTTGTCCGACTGCATCAACGCGACCCTAGGCTTCCCCAATGCACGCACCTTAGATGAAGGGTGCTACCGGTCTATTAAGCGCCACACCACTCAACCGCCCATAAATCGAGCAAAATCAGCGGCTTTTGCGCGCACCCCGACCCAATTCGGGCACCCGCCGCGGGCGCCTCGAAACGCAAGTTTCGCCCGCTGTGCGCCGAATCAGCCCATAGTTTGAGCCAAAGATCAGCTTAGAAAGCCAGTTTGGTGCTCGCTCACATTCTCATCGCCGCGATCTACGCCGCCGCCAGCTTCTTGGTCGCCGCGTCTGCCGTGCGCTTTGGCGACGCCGATGCGACCGGCGCAACCGCTTTAGGCATGATCATCTTTTTGATCTGCGCGCTGGTGCAAATCTGGTTCGTGCGCGGCCGCGCCACATCGCAACTGACTGAAACGATCGAACGGCTAAAGGCCGACGTGCAGCGCGCCCGCGAAGAAACCCAGAACGTCCGCTCAAAGCTGGAATTCGTGGAAGCCTCAATCGACCGTCAGGTGACCAAGCGCAACGAAGCGCTGGTGGCCGAAGTCCGCGTCATCGAGGATATGCTAGAGCGCATCACGCGCAATCAAACCGGACCCGTTGCAGCGATCGCCGCTGCGCCCGCGACAGGCGCGCCGTATCGCGAAGCGGACAATCTGATGGCCGTCGTCCGCCACGCTTTAGAGCGCAATCAAGTCGATCTGCATTTGCAGCCCATCGTGACGCTGCCGCAACGCCGCACCGCGTTTTATGAAGGTTTCACCCGCATCCGCGACGCAGCGGGCCGTACGCTGATGCCGACGGAATTTTTAAAAGCCGCAGAAGCTGCCGGCCTACTAACTACGATCGACAATCTGTTGCTGTTCCGCTGCGTGCAGATCGTTCGTAAGCTTGCCAAAACCGACAAACGCATTGGCGTGTTCTGCAACGTTTCGCCGGCGTCACTCGGCGATGAAGGCTTCTTCCCGCAATTCCTCGACTTCATGCGCGAGAACAAAGATCTTTCGGGCTCGTTGATTTTCGAAATCACGCAAGAGTCGTTCGACACGCGCGACGGCGTGCAAGCGCGCAATATGGGCAAACTGCAGGATCTGGGTTTCCGCTTCTCGATCGACCGCGCGACCAAGCTGAAGGTCGATCTTCCCGCCATGCAAAAGGCCGGCGTGCACTTCTTCAAGGCGTCCGGCACGCTCATCAACCAGGAACTCGGCGAGAACAGCACACGGCCCGCTTCCGGCATCACGCGCGACATCGAACCGCGCGACGTGGCGGCGTTATTCGCGCGCTACGGCATCGACCTCATTGCCGACCGCATCGAGGACGAGCGTACCGTGATCGAAATCCTCGATCTCGATATCGGCTTTGGCCAAGGCCATCTATTCGGCCAGCCCAAACCGCTCAAGGATTCAATCCTTGAAGATTTCAACGCTGCGCCAATCCAGCGCGCGATCTAGTTCGGCTTCTTCGACTTGTCCGGCTGAGGAATACGCACCGTTTCCTGCGAACCGTCTCGGCGCATCACATAAACCGTTTTGAAATCCACCGAAGCATGCGCCTTTGCGCCGGTTGCCTCGGCCAACGCAATTTCGCGCTGCGCGCGGTCCTTGAAATAATTGGCTTCGCTCGATTCGGGACGCATTCCATTTCCTCCTGTCGTTGCTACGACCTTCGATATGGAGGCTGGCCTGCGGAGATCAACCCGCGAATAACACCGACCTCCAAACTCCATTGGGGGCTCAAAACCGTCCCCAACTGTATTCCCATTGTCGGGTTACAAAAACGCTGTAGCCTCCCAAGAGGTCGTCGCGATGGGGGCTCCCTATGTTTGAGTATTTGTTGGACCTATTGTCCTCCAACCAGTTGGCGCCGCATGGATATTGCCTCTTATGGCGGCCAGAACTGATCTGGACCCATGTTTTCTCGGACGCTCTGATCGGAACGTCCTATGTCGCCATCGCGGCGACTCTGGCGCTTTTTGTACGCCGCCGCAGCGATCTCGCCTTTGGTTGGATTTTTTGGTGTTTCGCCGGCTTCATTTTGCTCTGCGGCGCAACCCATCTGTTTTCCATCGTAACGCTGTGGCAGCCGTTTTACGGTATCGAAGCGCTCATCAAACTCGCCACCGCCATCATTTCCGGCGTGACCGCCGTAGCGCTTGTAAGGCTGATCCCCAAAGCGCTGGCGCTACCCTCGCCGCAGCTGCTGCGTGAAGCCAACGACGCCTTGGCGCGCGAAATGGCGGAGCGCGAGCGAACCGAAGCCATGCTGCGGCAAGCGCAGAAGATCGAGGCGGTCGGTCAGCTGACAGGCGGCGTCGCGCACGACTTCAACAATCTGCTCACGATCATTTCGGGCAATATCGAATCCACCGCCCGCGCGCTGGGCTCGGATGCAAACGAACGTATTTCGCGCTATCTCGGGAACGCCATGAAAGGCGTTGATCAAGCCAAGACGCTGACCGGGCGTTTGTTGGCCTTTTCCCGTCGTCAAACGCTCGATCCAAAGCCGACGGACATCAACAGCCTCATCCGGGACATCACCGAACTTATGGTGCGTTCCATTGGCGAAGCCGTGGACATCAAAACCAACTTTTCTAACCCCATCTGGACGGTGGAGGTCGACCGCAACCAACTTGAAAACGCACTGCTGAACTTGGCGTTAAACGCGCGCGACGCGATGATTGTTGGCGAGGTGGCGACCGGCAAGTTGACGATCGAAACCAAGAACCAGCATCTCGATGAAAAACATGCAAGCACATATGCGGACGTGGCGGCCGGCGATTATGTGGTGATCAGCGTCAGCGACACCGGCGCCGGCATGCCCAAGGACATTATCGAGCAGGCGCCCGAGCCGTTTTTCACAACCAAGGAGGTCGGCAAAGGAACCGGCTTGGGCCTGAGCCAGGTCTTCGGTTTCATGAAGCAGTCCGGCGGACATTTGAGCATCTATTCCGAAGTCGGCCAAGGCACCACCGTGAAGCTCTACCTTCCGCGCTTCCTGGAATCCGGCGCTCAGCGCGAGCCGAGCGGAACCAGCAGCGCCGCCGCCGCGCCGCGCGCAAACGGCGAAACGGTTTTGGTGGTCGAGGACGATCACAATGTCCGCGCCTATGTGGTGGAGCTACTCAAGGAGCTCGGCTACGCGGTCCTTGAAGCGCCCGGCGGGGACAACGCATTGGCTTATCTGAAGTCGGATGCGCGCATCGATCTGTTGCTGACGGATGTCGTCATGCCCGCCATGACCGGCCGCGCTTTGGCCGACGCCGCGATCGGCATCCGGCCGCAGCTGCCCGTTTTGTTCATGACCGGCTACGCAAGAAATGCCATCGAACATGGCGGGCGGCTCGACGCCGGGGTGCAAGTGATCACCAAACCCTTCACGTTCGCCGAACTTGCGTCCAAGGTGCGTGAGGTGCTGTCGGCGAGTTGAGCGCTACCGCGCCGCCCCCAAAGCGCCGCCGATCTCGTACACGATCGTCACTTCCGACGTATAAAGCTGCGGCTCGGGCGCGACGGGCGGCGGCGTCACCGACATGTCCCCGGCCGTGGGCACGATGGGCGCATAGGCAATCGCGCGGTTGCCCGACTGCACGATCATCGAATTGCCGCCCTCTTCGACCAGCAGCAAACGCCCGAGACGAAAGCCCGCGCCTTCGACATAGAGCTTGGCCTTGTCGACGGCGTCTTCAATGGCGGCCTTGCGCGCCTTGCGCCGCGCGGCTTGCGTGTCAGCGATGGAGAACTCAACGCCGTTGAACGTATCCGGATCGGAATTCACCGCCGCGTCCATCGCCTTGCCGAGAAGCTCAAGATCCTTGATCAGAGCCGTCACCGAAGCGGTCGCTTCATAACCGCGCACCTGATCCGGTTTTTTGTCGCCGCCCGCTTTCATGACGGGGCGCACGGCAAAGTCTGTTCGCTCAACCACGGTTTTGCCGGGCGCGATCGCCTTGATCTTGGCGTCGAGCGCGCGGGCGCGGCCGGCCACCGCGTCGGTGGCCTCTTGCGGCGTCTTGCCGGGCGCGTAGAAGGAGACCGTGATGCGCGCCTGATCCGGCGGCAGATACAATTCGGAGCGTCCCGCCACCCGGACGATGGCCGGGTCATAGGGTTTTAGGGGCGCGATCACCTGCGCAACGGCGGGCAGAGCGAACAAGCACGACGCGGCGAACGCGAACGCTACGAAACGCGATTTCATTTCAGACGATCTCCCTTTAGCCCCACCAGAGCGCCAATTCGTGATTGGAGCGGCGCAACCCGCGAGCATTTCGCGTTCAAATTACAGCAATTTGAATGCGAAAAAATGCTCGCAATTTGTCATGGAC
>JBEVJO010000388.1:0-11945 GCA_040510175.1 Caulobacterales bacterium | reverse complement strand
ACGTCGGCCTCATTCATGGTGGTGCCAGGGGAGAATTCTATCCTGACTTGTAGGAAGTCCTCATCCATGCGCGGGATCAGTGTGGTTGGGATGGTTGCGGCAACCATGAGCGAACCGATGAACACCGCGAGGCCCGCGCCTGCGGTCATCCAGGGCCGCCGCAGCGACCAGGACAACGTTTTCATGTAGCGGTCGCGAAGCTTGGACGGTTTGTCCTCGTGGCCGGTGTCTTTTAAGAAAAATGCGGCCATCATCGGCGTAATCAAACGCGCGACGAGCAGCGAGAAAAACACCGATACCGCGATCGTCACGCCGAAAGCGCGGAAAAACTGTCCCGTGACGCCCGGCATGAACGCCACCGGCACAAATACCGCCATGATGACGCACGACGTCGCCACCACGGCCAGACCAATTTCGTCCGCCGCCTCCAGCGCCGCTTTGAAGGGGCGTTTGCCCATGCGCATGTGGCGGACGATATTTTCCACTTCGACGATGGCGTCATCGACGAGGACGCCGACCACAAGGCCCAGGCCCATGAGAGTCATAAAATTCAGCGTGAAGCCCAGAGTGTGCATCACGAAAAAGGTTGGAATGATCGAGAGCGGGATCGCCGCCGCGGAAATCAAGGTAGCGCGCCAATCGCGCAACACCAGCATCACAACGATCACCGCCAGAACGGCGCCTTCGAGAATACTCATCAACGACGATTCATAGATCGCGCGGGTGCTATCGATCAGATTCGCCATGAAGAAAATTTTCACATCGGATCGCTGCTTTCCGATCTCTTCCAGCTTTTCGGTGATGCGATCAAATGTGCCGACGGCGCTGGCGCTCTTCGCGCGCGAAACGCCAAAACCGACAACCGAACGTCCGTTGTAACGGCCAATGACGGTTGGATCGTCCGACGCGTCGCGGACGTCTGCGATGTCGCTCAAGCGGACACGTAATCCGCCCGGGAGTATAATGCTCGTGGCTGCTAAATCTTCAACGCTTTTGGCTTCGCCGATTGTTCGCACCGTCTGCGTATTGCCGCTGATGTCCGCGCGCCCACCGGGTGCGTTGACGTTGACGCTAAGCAACTGTGTGTTGACGTCCGCCGGCGTGGCGCCGAATGCGCGCATCTTTTCCGGATCGAGTTCAACGCGAATTTCGCGATTGGCGCCGCCGAATCTTTCGATGCGGCTGACGCCACTGACCGCCAGCAATTGCCGCGACAGATCATTCTCCACGTACCAGGCCAGGTCTTCGGGCGACATGGTGCGGGATTCGACCGCAAAATATCCGATCGGTATCGCGGCGAAATCAATGCGCGCGATCGTCGGCTCCAAAATGTCGTCCGGCAAATCGGCGCGTACAGTGGCAATATCGTTGCGCGCGTCGTCGACGGCGCGCGAGAGATCCACCCCGTCCCACAATTCCACCGTGGTGACCGCCACGCCGGTATTGATCGTAGTTGTGATGCGTTTGACGCCGTCGATGCCGGAGAGGGCGGACTCGATCTTTTGCGCGACTTGCGCTTCCATTTCAGCGGGCGCGGCGCCGGGCCGCGAGGTCGTGACCGTGAACGTCGGCAGTTCGACGTCTGGCGTCTGGTTGATGGGCAACTGAAAAAAGCTCATCAAGCCCGCGCCGATCAGCGCCAGGAACAGCATGATGACGGGCGTTGGATTTCGGATCGCCGAGGCGGATATGTTCCAAGCCATCGCTAGATCCTTACGATGCGCCGGGGCGTATCAGATCGCCATCCAACAAAAAGGCGACGCCGGCGGCGGCGATTTTCTGACCAGATTGAACGCCATCGGTAATGGCGATCAGGCCGCCGTCGCGTGGCCCGAGCGTAACAGGCTTCTTGCGCACCCGGTTTTGATCGTCGATCACGAATACCGCAGGCCGGCCCTCGTCATATACAATGGCGGTGGCGGGCGCCGCGAAATACGAGCGCGGGGGCAATTTGGCCTCGCCGCGCAGAAACATGCCGGATTTGACGCTCGGGTTGTTCCCCAAAGAAAAGAGAGCCTGAGCTGCGCGAGTCGCATCCGCGATCGCGACAGGCGTCTGGCGCAAGCGCCCTTCCACCGTGCCGCCCCCAGGTACTTCGAATGTCGCTTTCTGACCGCGGATCAGCGCGTTCAAATCTACTTCGGCGATGTCGGCCGCGATCTCTAGTTCACTGCCGCCGACAATGCGGAACAGGGTGCCGGTTTCCGCCGGCTGACCGGGATTGGCCGTGCGCTCAATGACCACTCCGTCACGCGGCGCACGGATCACGCCGCCCTGAAGCCGTGCGTCAGATTCCGCTTCTTGCGCCTGCGCGTATTGCAGATCGGCTTTGGCCAGATCCAGTTTTGCCAAAGCGCCGTCGGCCCGGGCGCGGCGCGCATCCATCTGTTCTTCCGACAGCGCACCGGTGTCCTTGATTTCCAATGCGCGATTGAGATCCGCCTTGGCGTTTTTGTAGGTAACCTGCGCATCAATCATCGCAGCTTTAGCGCGCGCGGTTTGCGCTCTTGCGGAGGCGATTTGGGCGGTGGCGAGCGGCGCGTCGATCGTGGCCAGCGCCTGACCGGCCTTCACCCTGTCGCCCACGTCTACCAGCACCTTGCTGATGCGCACGTTCGCAACGGGCGATGTCACGCGGATATCGTCGACGGGACGCACCTGGCCCGACACCAAAAGCGTGCGGCTGAACATCCGCGTATTGATGGTCGCCGTCGAAACAAGCTGCGCGCGCTCGGCAGATGCGGCCAGCGCCTTCTTCAATTCATCCGTGCGATCGCTTTTATGACAGCCGGCGGCCGCCGCCATAACGGCGCCTGCCAATCCAAGCATCGCAACACGGAACGTCTTCACAGGACGGCCTCCGCGGTTTTGGAGCCGATGCATGGCTGCAATTGCACATCGCCCGCAACATTAGACGCTGGGCGATCTGTCAGCATGGCGATCGCTGTCTTCTCGAAAACATTGATCGCGTCCGCCGTCATGACGTCCTGCTCAGAGGTAATCGCCTGGAAAATCTGTCCGTCCAAAAAGCAAACCAAACTTGCGGCAGCGAATGCGGGATCAATGGAAGCGCGAAAATCGCCGCTCGTCTGACCTTCGGCGATGACGTCACGAAGTGACTTCTCCACTGCTGCCCGCGTCTGCGCGAGGTGTCGCAGAAACTCTGGCCGCCGCCGCGCCTCGGCGAAAACTTCGGCCGTCAGTCGAAGGTCTTGCCCACCTTCATCGGCGCACAAAATGATCCGCGCGAAATTGCGCAACGCGGCGAAGCCGCCGACGCCATGAGAGGTCTCACGCAGAGCGGCGACGTGTTGCTCCATGATCGCGCCGATCAGCGCGTCCTTGGACGGAAAATATCGGTAGACGGCGCCTGGCGACAAAGCTGCGGCGGCGCAGATCGCCGCCATATTGGTCTGTTGAAAACCTTGCGTCCGGAAGCACGCTTCGGCGGCGTCCAAGATTTGCTGCCGCCGCGTCGCTGCGAGCGCGGGATCTATTGGCCGGACCATAAAACCGTTTTCTTTAAACGAGCTGGGGAGGGCTGTCGTTAAGCGAACAAGCATTCGGTTAACGCTGAAATCATGAACGAGCAATTAAATATTTCGCCCGCTGTTCATTTTGTCGGGCGCCAGACGCCTTTATCCCCTCAGGGGAGAAAGTTTGGTGACATGCCCCATTTTTCGGCCAGGACGAGCCTCACGCTTTCCGTAGAGGTGGACTCGAACACCCGCCTGGTCTGCCCAATTCGGCCATTGACCGATCTCATCGCCAATCAAATTGAACATTTCAGCATCCGCGAAACGCTGGGTGGCGCCCAAGGGCCAGCCGCAGATGGCCCGAATGTGCTGCTCGAATTGTCCTGTGATGCAGGCGTCCTGTGTCCAGTGGCCGGAGTTGTGGACGCGCGGGGCCATTTCATTCGCCAAGACAGAGCCGTCTGGCATCAGAAAGAATTCGATGGCGGCCACGCCAACATAATCCAATTTATCCAACACGTTACGGGTCGCATCTGTGGCGAGCGCCAGCGACGCGGCGGGCGCTGAGGCCGGCACGACGGTGCGGCGCAGAATATGGTCGCCATGTTCGTTCTCGGCGGCGTCATAGGCGGCGAAGGCGCCAGCTGCCGTGCGCGCCGCGATGATCGAGAACTCCTTCGTGAAGCTCGCCAGCGCCTCTAAGATACAGGGCGCATTGAATTTTTCGACGCAGGCGCGAAGTTCCGCTTCGCTGGAAACCTTGGCCTGCCCCTTGCCGTCATAGCCAAAGCGCCGCGTTTTCAGGATCGCCGGCAGCCCAACCTTTGCGATCGCGGCGGAAACGTCGGCCGTAGAATCGATCAGAGCGAACGTCACGGTCTTGGCGCCGGCCTGGTTCAACATCTGCTTTTCGGGCGCGCGGTCCTGCGTGATCGCCAACACCTGTGGGCCTGGAGCCACTAGGCAACCGACGCTTCGCGCTGCTTCAATCGCAGAAACTGGTATATTTTCAAATTCGTATGTCAGAACGTCGACGCGTTTGGCGAAATCGGCGACAGCAGCAGAATTCTCATAGGGCGCGACCACGGTCCTGGCCGCGACGCGGCTGGCGGGGCTATCGTCCTCAGGCGTGAAAATGTGGGCGTCAAAGCCTAGCTCGGCTGCAGCCAGAGCCAGCATCCGGCCCAACTGGCCGCCGCCCAAAATGCCAACGCGGCCGCCGGCGGGAACGAACTTGGGGCTAGCCACGGAAATGCTCTCAGGCTGCGCTGACGGGATCGAGCGGCACGGAGTCAGTCTGCTTGGCCCGGAACGCCTCCAAGCGCTCGCTCAAGGCGGGATCGCTAAGGGCTAGGATCGCAGCAGCCAGGAGGCCGGCGTTCGCGCCGCCGGCAGGACCGATCGCCAGCGTGCCGACAGGCACGCCGCGCGGCATCTGAACGATCGACAGCAAACTATCCACGCCCGACAGTGCGGCTGACGGCGCGGGCACGCCCAGGACCGGCAAAGAGGTCATGCTGGCGGCCATGCCAGGCAAATGCGCCGCGCCGCCCGCGCAGGCGATGATCACTTTCAGGCCGCGGCTTTTGGCGGATTTGGCGTAGTTGAAAAGACGGTCCGGCGTTCGATGCGCCGACACGACCTTGGCCTCGAACGGCACGTCAAGCTCCTGCAGGATGTCAGCTGCGGGCTTGATCGTCTCCCAGTCGGAACGGCTCCCCATAATGAGGCCGACGACGGGCTCGCGTGTGGCGTGCATAGCCTAGGTCCATGCTTCAAAAAACGGACTATAAGCGCGCATGCGGGTCATGCAACGCCCCATCCGGCTGAGGTTTAAAGGCACGGTAACCATGTTAATGCTTGAATTGTATTAACAGCGTACAAGTTTGTAAGAGACGCGTACGGGGTTTTGCGAGGCAGATGCGGTTCAGGATTTTCAGCTTCAGGCGGCCTGAGCCATCCGCGCCAGCGGTGGACAAGATCGCCGGTGTGCCCGTCAGCGAATTGTCACCGCGCGGCCGCGCCGCTTTGTCTACCTTGTCTGCCGAAAACGTCGCGCTAAAGCGGTCAGTCGAGCAATTGCAGACGCAATTGGCTGAAGCGCATGCTTTGGCCGATCTAGATCCGCTGGTGCCTGTCTTCAATCGTCGCGCTTTTGAACGCGAACTCACCCGCACAGTGTCGATGTCGCAACGGTATGGGTTGCCTGCGGCCTTCGTTTATATCGACCTCGACGGGTTTAAGCAGATCAATGATAGCTACGGCCACGCGGCCGGCGACGCTGCTTTACTGCATGTCGGCACGCTGTTGCTCGCGCAGGTGCGTGAATCCGACATTGTTGGTCGTCTCGGCGGTGACGAATTCGGCATCATTTTAGCCCAGGCCAAACTCGCCGACGCACATGCGAAAGCCGAAGCTTTAATGCAGGTCTTGCGCGAGAGCTCGGCGCATTTTGAAGATGTGGCGTTGAACGTTCAGGCGAGCTACGGCGTGTACGAATTTGGCAGCGACGAAAAAGCCAGCGGCATCATCGCGCGCGCTGACGAAGCGATGTATGCGCACAAGGCGCTGCGCAAGGCTGAACAGAAAGCGGCGCTGAAGAATTAGCGCGTTGAGGCGCGCTCAGCCATTTCCTAAAATCTTCGCGCGCTGCGACTCCACAAACACGCGCCACACGCCGCCATTCTGATACTCGGGACGGTCGCGCCAGAATGGCGACATGAGAGCATCCGCGGCGTCAACGCTCCAGCCCCGATGTTTCATCGCAAACAGCGAATAAAAAGCGGTGGCGCGTAAATTCATCACGCAGTGGACCAGAACCTTCTTGTCCCGCAAAGACGCCATCGCACGGATGAATTCGGTGAGGTCGCTGTCGTGCGGTTCTGCCCAAGCGACCGGAATGTGCAGATAGTCCAGGCCGAGACGGCCAGCAGCGCAGCTTCATCGAAATAATCGTCGCGCGCGGGATCGGCGGGGGCGAGGTTAATGACGGATTCATAATGCTCTCCCGCCAGCGCTTCAAAGTGCGTGGCTGAAGGTTGTCCACAGGTCGCCGTGTGCGCATCGATCTGTAGGAAATTGAGAATGTCGGGCGCACTCATGCGCTACGCAATAATGTCCGGACGCAGACGGCCCTCAAGCCAGGTAATCTCGTCTTTCAGCGACAATTTGCGCTTTTTCAGGCGCGCCATTTCCACCAGATTGGTGGGACCGTTCAGATGCAAAGCGTCCACCGCCGCATCGAGCGCGCGGTGCTCGGCCCGTAATTCAAAGAGACGGCTCCGCAGGGCGGCCTCTTCTGGGTCGAGATTCAGGATTTCGCCGTCGCCGTTCATGGGGGCAGAGCTAAGCCACAGGCTATTGAAAGAGTAAAGCGCGCGGCGCGCCCTGGCTGATGGCGGCCGACGACGCAAATTTATACCGTTTTGCGTCCGATTGCACCGATCTTGATCCCGGAAGGTTAAGAACCGGGTTCCGATGGGGCGCCGGAAGATTTTTGAGTAATTGAAACACGGTGTGAAGTGACGGACCGGGCTGCTCGTGTTTTCCTACCGGGGTCCGCTAGTCCTCAGAGGAGGCGCATATGGCGTTAGACGCCCATATCCGGGAACTTCACACCCGGCATCGTGACCTGGAATCCAAAATCCAGGATGAAACCAAGCACCCTTCCGTCGATTCGTTAGAGCTGGCCGCGTTGAAACGCCAAAAGCTAAAAATCAAGGAACAGATCGAGCTTCTTCGCTCGTACCCCACTCAATAGACATCATGCGATAAGGGCGGATGCGCGTCTCCAACAGGAGATGTGCACCGCCCTTCAGCGTGTTTTGGGCTTCGGCATCGCCAGCGCTAGCGCATTGGCGTTGTTTTCGTGTGACGCGGTTCAATTAAACTATCACAAATCCCGCTGAACCGGATTAATCTACGTGCGACGCGATTAAAGCGCCGCCGCTGCGGCTGCCTGTCGCCATAATCAGGGAGCATTACATGGCGGAAGCGAAACCGGGCCGTGGCCGCATCTATGACAATATTACGGAAACGATCGGCGATACGCCGCTAATCCGTCTAAACCGCTTGGCGCGGCTCAAGGGCGCCAAGGCCAACATTCTCGCCAAGCTCGAATTCTTCAACCCGATCGCCAGCGTCAAGGACCGCATCGGCGTCTCGATGATCTCCGATCTTGAAGCGCGGGGGCTGTTGGACAAGGACAGTGTTCTGATTGAGCCGACCTCCGGCAATACCGGCATCGGCCTTGCCTTCGTGGCGGCGCAGCGCGGCTATCGCCTGATCCTGGTGATGCCCGAGACCATGTCGATCGAGCGCCGCAAGATGCTGGCGATCCTCGGCGCGGAATTGGTGCTGACGCCGGCGGGCGAGGGCATGAAAGGCGCCATCGCCAAGGCCCAATCGCTGGCCGAGCAGAATCCGAAGGCGATCATCCCGCAGCAATTCGCCAACCCCGCTAATCCCGCCATCCACCGTAAGACAACCGCTGAGGAAATCTGGAACGACACCGGCGGCGAGATTGATTACTTCGTTTCTGGCGTCGGCACGGGCGGCACCATCACCGGCGTTGGCCAAGTGCTGAAGCCGCGCCGGCCCTCGCTCAAGATCATCGCGCTTGAACCCACGGCCTCGCCGGTTCTGTCCGGCGGCGCCCCTGGCAAACACAAAATCCAAGGCATCGGCGCCGGCTTTGTACCTGAGATTTTGGATAGGTCGGTGATCGACGAAATCATGCAGGTGAATGACGACGACGCCATATCCTGTGCACGTGAGGCGGCCCGCATCGAAGGCCTGCCGTGCGGCATCTCTTCGGGCGCCGCGTTGTGGGCGTCGTTCCAGATCGCCAAGCGGCCAGAGGCCGCAGGCAAGAATCTGGTCGTCATTATACCGTCCTTCGCCGAGCGCTATCTCTCCACCGCATTGTTCGACGGCATTGGCTGATGGCGTTTACGCCGGACGAGCTGGAGCGCTACGCCCGGCACATCATGCTCAAGGAAGTCGGCGGGCCGGGACAGCAAAAACTCAAGGTCGCGCGCGTGGCGCTGATCGGGGCGGGCGGCCTGGGCGCGCCCGCCGCGCTTTATCTCGCGGCGGCAGGGGTCGGTCATCTGAAGATCATCGACCCGGATCGAGTGAGCCTCTCAAACTTGCAGCGGCAGGTGCTGTATCGCGCCGGCGACATTGATGAACCGAAGGTGAATGCCGCTGCGCGTGCGCTGCAGGCGCTAAATCCAAACGTCCTTATAGAAATTGTGGACAAGTCGATCGATGAGTCCAATGCCGACTCAATTTTGCAGGGGTCGGACATCGTGTTGGACGGTTGCGACAACTTCCAAACGCGATTCGCGGTGAGTGATTCTTGCTGGCGCGCGGGCCGGGTTTTGGTATCCGGCGCCGTGGGCAGATGGGACGGTCAATTGTCCACCTTCGCCTCGCAGGGTGCACCGACAGCGCTGCCGCGAAGCGCTCCAACCGACTCTGATGCGTTAATTGCGGCCCCCTCTGATGACCACGTCCAACCCGCGTCACAGGCCCATCGATCTCCCTGTTACAGATGCCTCGTGACCGAGGCGCCGGACGATGCGGAGACCTGCGCGACGGTCGGCGTGATGGGGCCGTTGTGTGGAATCATCGGTAGCGCGATGGCGCTCGAAGCCATCAAGCTGATCACCGGCGCCGGCGAAAATCTTATTGGTAGGCTTGCAGTTTTCGATGCTTTGGCTTGGCGCTGGAGAGACGTGCGTCTCGATCCCGATCCGGATTGCCCTGCGTGTTCAGAGCCGCGCGCTGTCTAGAAAACAAGAGGGGCGCAGAACCTGAGTTCTGCGCCCCCTGGATCTCATGTCTTGCGACGTAAGATTACTTCTTTTTCGCAGCTGGCTTCTTAACAGCCTTCTTCACTGCTGGCTTCTTTACAGCCTTCGCAGCTGGCTTCTTCGCAGCTGGCTTCGCCTTGGCGACCTTCGCCTTAGCAGCCGGCTTTTTCGTCGCAGCTTTTTTCATAACAGCCATTTTATTCGCCCTCAAAAACGCGCGCGAGTCGCGCGCAGACATCACTTCACCAATTACGCGATGAAGTGCAAGCGTAATTCGCGAATCACTTCCCTCGCGAGGCACTTTTTTTGCTCAGAGCAATTAAAAATTGCCTACCGAAATGATTCGGCGGCGCGTGAGTGACGCGATCAGCGCATCGGGACTCATCTCAACGAGCGTCGCGCGGATTCGAATCGCAGGTGATTCGTTTTCGCGCGCATCGCAATTTCATCAAAGCATTGCGGGGATGACTCGGTTCGGCGGCTTATGTCCGTCGACGAAAGTTTTGATGTTGAGGATGACCTTCTCGCCCATATCGATGCGGCCTTCGATGGTCGCGGAGCCCATGTGCGGCAGCAGAACCACGTTCGGAAGTTTTTTCAGCTTGGGATTGATGGCTGGCTCGTTCTCGAACACGTCGAGCGCCGCGCCGGCGATGGCGCCCTTCTCGATCAGGCGCGCCAACGCGCTCTCGTCGATCACTTCGCCCCGTGCGGTGTTGACCACATAGGCCGTGGGCTTCAGCAGCGCGAGGCGGCGTGCGGACAACAAGTGATACGTCGCCGGCGTATGGGGGCAATTGACCGAAATGATGTCCATCCGCGACAGCATTTGATCCAGACTGTCCCAATATGTGGCGCCGAGAGCGGCCTCGATCTGTGGATTGAGGCGACGACGGTTGTGATAGTGGATTTGCATGCCGAATGCGGCCGCGCGGCGCGCCGTCGCCTGCCCGAGACGCCCCATGCCGATTATGCCCAGGCGCGATCCCCACTCGCGGTGACCCAGCATCCAGGTCGGCGACCAACCCGTAAAAGCATCCGCGTCCACCACGCGCGCGCCCTCAATGATCCGCCGAGGCGCGGCCAGGATCAGCGCCATGGTGACGTCCGCGGTGTCCTCAGTGAGCACGCCGGGCGTGTTGGTGACCGCGATGCCGCGCTCAACAGCGGTTGCGACGTCGATGTTGTCCACACCGGCGCCGAAATTGGCGATCAGACGCAACTGCGGGCCGGCGCGCGACAGGATTTTCGAATCAATCCGGTCGGTCACGGTCGGTACGAGGACATCGGCGCGGCCGACGGCCTCGATCAGCGCTTCGGACGTCATGGGCGTATCGTCGAGATTGAGTTCGGCGTCGAACAGTTCGCGCATGCGCGTCTCAACCTCGTCCGGCAATTTGCGCGTGACGATCACTTTGACTTTCGGGGCAACCGGCATGGCGGCGACTTTCTTGAACGAGGCGCGGCGAAGAACCGCGAAAACCTGGGAAGCAGTTTCCAAAACTCTAACAAAGCCACGCCCTTGTCTATATTCCACACAAGGAGCAGCAGCCTTAACGCGCCTTTCACCCAACATCGTGCATCAAGGAAGGCATGCGCTCCAATTCAACACCAAGGCTGTCCACGCCGTTGCGCGCCGTTTGCGCTGGCGCTGCAGCCGCATGCCTGTTCGGCGTAGCGCATCCTTCGGCGGCGGGTGACGCCTATGCCGCAAACCCAGCGCCGCGTTATGTCTCCTTGGGCGCCGATCTCGCTAATGGCCGCGAAGGACCGTCGCGCGATCACCGGATTGTCTGGATCTATCAGCGCCGCGGTCTGCCGTTGAAGGTGGTTGAGGAATGGCAGGGCTGGCGCAAGGTCGAAGATCCTTTTGGCGACCAGACTTGGCTCATGGCTAGCATGCTCCAGCGCCAGCGCACCGTGTACGTCATTGGGGATGAGGGTCACGATGCTGCATTGCGGCAAGGCCCCAATATTGAATCGAGGGTGCGGGCCAATGTGGCTCGGGGCGTGATCGCCGAACTGCGCGATTGCTCACGAGGATGGTGCGAAGTCAAAGTGGACGGCATCAAAGGCTGGATGCCGCGCCGGGCGCTTTGGGGCGCGGACTCGACGCGCTCGGCGCCATAAAAGCGGTCGTCACCCTATAAATTGCCTGAAAATTTAAGGCCCGCTGCCCAAAGCACGGCGGACGCCGCCTTGTGGCCTTTAGGCCGCACGTGGTAGCGCTGTCCGGGAATCGTTCACCCTCGCGGCCTCCCCTTCCGCGTCCCGGCATCAGGCAATTATGACAACAGCGACGCTCACACAGCCCAATTCCTTCACGCATGAAGAATTACTCGCCTGCGGCCGCGGCGAAATGTTTGGCCCTGGCAATGCGCAACTGCCGTTGCCGCCCATGCTGATGTTTGATCGCATTACCCACATTACCGCAGATGGCGGAAGCCATGGACGGGGCCGGGTGGTTGCGGAACTCGATGTGAGTCCCGATCTATGGTTCTTCCAGTGCCACTTTCAGGGCGATCCGGTGATGCCGGGCTGTCTTGGCCTTGATGCGCTTTGGCAACTCCTCGGTTTCTATCTCGGTTGGACAGGCGCACCTGGCTCTGGCCGCGCACTTGGCCTCGGCGAATTGAAACTCACGGGACAA
>JBEVJO010000387.1:0-23433 GCA_040510175.1 Caulobacterales bacterium | reverse complement strand
AATTATCGATGGCGCCGGACGCGAGACGACCATCGATGCGCGGGTTTTCGCGCGTGAGCTTTTGACTCCGGATCCGAGCATTTCGCTTCGTGAGAGCGCTGCTACCGCAATCATCGATGGGAAACCTGGTGTTGGGTGGTTGGAATGTGGCTGGTCCACGCCGTACCTTGAGCACATTTTAAAGACCGCAAGTTCGTAAGCGCTCTTAAAACTCCATAGGTAAGGCTTGGTCGCTATGGCCTCAGTTGATACGGAACCCAAGCTGGCGACGCTTTTGGAGGCGCGTGAGGCGCGGCGCGCGCTGCCGGCATATACGCCGAAGCCTGATGCTGAGGTCGCCGCAGCCCTGGAGCAATTCTTCAGAACTGTTGCACCAAACTCGGCCGTGAGCGGCGTGGCGCGCATTGGCGGCGGCGCTTCCAAGGAGATGTTTGTTTTCACTTTGGAGACGCCTGGCGAAGGCGCGCAGCGTTATATTCTTTGCATGGACCCGCTTGTGGCGGTGACTGAGACGGACCGCAAACGGGAAGCCGAGGCGATGGCCGCCTTTCAAGGAATAGTTCCGGCGCCGCGTCCTGCATGGGTGGCCTGCAACGGCGAAATTCTCGGCCAGCCGGCCGTCATTATGGAATTGGTCTCCGGCGTCACCAAGCCGAGTGGCGGCGCCACGAAAGTATCGGGGTTGGGTACATATTTGGGACCGAGGCTGCGCGAGTTGCTGCGCGGTCAGTTTTTGGACAATCTTATCAAAATCCACGCGTTCGATTGGCGCGATGCGAATTTTCAGAATTTCGATTTCCCGCTGAGCGATCCGAAACAGGCGGCGCGCTGGCAGGTCGGCTATTGGGCAGAGTTGTGGCGGCAGGACGCCGACCATGCGTCACCCATTATGGTGGTCGCGGAACGATGGCTGCGCGAGAATCTGCCATCCTGCGATGAATTGGTTTTTGTGCATGCCGATTATCGTACGGGCAATTACTTATTTGATGAAGCGAGCGGGCGCATGACGGCGATGCTCGACTGGGAGTTATCCTATGTTGGCGATTTCCACGACGATCTGGCCTGGATACTGACGCCGCTTTTCGGAACTTATGAGGATGGCGTGTTCCGCGCCAGCGACCTTTACGAGCGCGAGGAATTCATCGAAGCGTATGAACAAAGGACGGGCCGTTCCGTCAATCGTCGCACGCTGCATTTTTACGAAGTGTTTGCAGCGTACAAATGCTACGTGATTACCGCGGCGAGCGGTATGGGCGCAGCGCGGACGGCGCATAACCATCAGGACATTTTGCTCACCTTTCTGAGCGGCGCATCACCAATGTTTCGGGCCGATCTTTGCCGCTTGTTGTCGCAAAGGGATTTCGCATGACCCCCAGCATTGAGCATCGCCTCGACAGCGTCATCCGCGCATTGAGCGACATTATTCTTCCCGCGTTACCGGCATCGGCAAATCTGGCGACTGAACAAACGCGGCTTGCCATTGGCCATTTGAAAATTCTAAAGGCACAAATCCCCCTCGTGCACGATTTTGAAGAAGACGAGACCCGCGATGCGCGCGCGCTTGGCGAGGCGCTACTCGCCGCCGCACAAGGCGGCCCTGTCACGCAAAAGGCCGTCTCCGCGTTGCGCGAACTGATGGCTGTATCAGCGTGTGGGTCAGAAATTAACGCAGGCGTCGTGGCGCTATTGGACGCGGGGGCCGTTGACGGAGAGTCCGCCTTCCAAAGGCAATCCGTCGCGATCACGATCGAGCACGAAGCGGCGCGTGCATTGAAAGACCGGAAGTGGTTTGCACCGATGGGGTTCGATGCAGAGATGAATTCCTAGGCGTTCTGAGGGAGGATAAAAAATGAGCGAAGATCTGAGTCGAAGCTGGCAATTGATTTGCGCTTGGTGTGGACCTGCTTTTGTCATTACATTCGCAATTTTTTGGGCGGTGCTCGGGAAAAACCTTCCACCTGCTGGGCCGGGTCTCAGTGCGTTGGAAATCGCCACACATTATACGCAGAACAATGGTTCGATCCGCGTGGGTTTTGTAGCCGCGGTGGTGATGGTTGGATTCTACATGCCGTGGAGTGCGGTGCTCAGTGTGCGGCTCGCCGCCATCGAAGGTAAGGCTCCAGTTATGGCGTTCTTACAACTCATCGGCGGGGCGCTGACTGTTATGGTTGTCTCAATGAGCGCTCTGTTTTGGATCGCTGCGGCGTTCCGGCCAGAACGCTCACCGGAAATGACGCAGACCTTGCATGATTTAGGCTGGTTGACGATTGATCAGCTCTACATCTGCACAACCATGCAAATGGTCGCGGCTGGAATCGTTGGCCTAAGCGACAAATCGGCAAATCCGATGTTGCCGCGCTGGACCTGCTTTCTTGCGTTCTGGTGCGCGTCGACGTTTTTCCCAGCAAGCATGACGGCCTTCCTCAAGGCCGGCCCCTTCGCGTGGAATGGGGTTCTAAGCTATTACCTCCCTTATGGCGCGTGGCTGGGCTGGTTCTGCGTTTTTTCCTTCTACATGATTAAGCATATCAGCGGACAAACCAAGCGCGCAGAGGTGGGGTTGCAGCTTCAGACGGCGCAATGATGGTCTGTGTTGGCCACAGAGCGGGAGTTCCAAAATGATCAAGCCGGAAGATTGCGAATTTCACTTCAAGGCCGATTCGCATTGGCAATGGGCCGAGACGCTCGCGCTGCCGTTTTGTGTCCCTGAGGCGAACATCAATGTGATCGTTTATCTGGTGACGCGGCCGATGATGGGCGTGTGCATGTGCGACATCACGGTGATCGATCGCATTACCGACCTTTGGGAAGAACAAGCCTATATCGACAACCAGCAGCATTTGCCGTGCCCGAAATCCTTGCTGGAATTTTCGCTGCCGAATGGTTTGTCCGTCAAAGCAGTTGATCCGCTCAAGCGGTATAGGGTGACCTACGAAGGCATCGACGACACCCGCTTTTCGCTGGACTATGTCGCGCTACACGAACCCTACGACATCAATGATCCGGCGATGGATCCGATGGCGGCGAAGCGCAATGGTCCGGCTTGGGATTCGTCGTGGTCCGGCCATTACGAGACGACCTATCGCATCACGGGTGAATTCATTTTGCGCGGCAAACGCTACGCTGTCGATTGCGTCGAAACCGGTGATCGTAGCTGGGGCCCTCGTCCCGAACGCGACAATTCGTCGGTGATCTGGTGGCATGCCAGCTTCGGTGAAGAATTGACGGTGCATCTGTTTACTGGGCACGACATCGCCAAGACGAACGAAATGGGCCCGCATATTAGCGGCTATGTTCTGGAAAGAGGTGAACTCTACGGCATCACCGCGGCGCGCGGTGCACAAGACTATCGGCGCGCCGTACCAATGGGGGGCGAGCTTGAAGTAACCGACATACGCGGCCGCAAGACCGTGCTGACCTACTCAACGGTCAATTGTTGCTACTGGGCGCCTTACCCCTCGAACACATATCTGCAATCGTCGTTGCGCGTCGCCTGTGAGGGGCGCATCGGTCATGGTGTGCAGCAACTGGGTTTGAGCCGGGCCTATCTGACGCGCAACCGGGATGCGATACGCGCCCGCTACTAAGTTAGTTTCGCCCCCGTCGCGCTGATGGGTGCTTGATTGCTTTTGTAACAGGGCGATGGGCGCCACTCATGCCCATCGATAAGCGGATGAGTTTGCGCACGGCGGCCTTTAGCTCGCTGGCCGCTTTTGGCTGGCCGGAGACATGCTTTAGCAAATAGTGTTCGAAGAGGCCGTCATACATAGGGTACATTTCGCCGTCGCTTATGATTTGCGGCGCTCCGGCAAGCAGGCGAAAGCGCGCCGTGACGCGTGCGATCATGTCACTCAGGCTTTGGTCTATGAAGGCGACGTCTTGGCGCAGTTCTTCTTCGTAAAGGGCCTGTGACCGAAGATCGTACCACAGGCGATGCATGTGCGCGTCGTCGCACATTGTCGTCGCCAGCGCTTTGAGAAAGCCTGACTCCAAATCCTCAAATCGTTTTGCGGCGGCGATAAGCGTATCATAGCGCGTCACGCATTCGGCTTTGTATTGCCGGACGCTGCAGGTGATGAGATCAAACTTATCCTTGAAGTAATAGTGCAGAACGCCGTGCGTGAATTGCGAGTTCTGCGCAATTTCGCGAAGGCTGGCGCGTGCATAGCCGATTTCAGCCAGCGTCATTAGCGCGGCTTGCGCCAGTTCGTTGCGGCGCTCGGTAAACTTGTCGATCTGCCGGCGGGGTAGTCTCTCTGGGTCGGTCGTCACGTAAATGCGAGTCCTGAGTTCGAAAACGAGGGATAATTATACAAGTGTCTAAAGAAATCTTGACGAGTGTATAATTTGGCGCATAGCGTCTTGTCAAAGAGGGGCGCAGCCCCTTGCGTTGCTCCGCCGCACACAAAATGCTGAGCCGATCGAGGGAGAGGCGAATGGCATCGTTCAGCTTGAGCGGGCGCCGGGCTCTGGTGACAGGCGGTGCGCGTGGAATCGGCGCAGGCCTTGCGCGGGCGCTCTCCGAAGCGGGCGCCGCAGTCGCAATTGGCGACATCCTCGAGGATGTGGCCAGGAACACCGCGGACTCGCTCAGTAAATCTGGCGTTCGGTCCGTCTTCGTAAAACTGGATGTCTGCTCTGAAGAAGATTGGGCATCCGCGAGTACGAACGTGATCAGCGAATTGGGCGGCTTTGACATTCTCGTCAACAATGCCGGCATCGAGATTTCGTCTCTAGTGATCGATCAAAGTCCGGAATCTTTGCGCCGGATGTTCGATGTCAATGTTGTCGGTGCGGCGCTTGGCATGAAGTACGCGTTCCGCGCAATGAAGCCCGGCGGCGCGGCCGGGGCGGGCGGTTCCATCGTCAATATTTCGTCCGTCGCGGCGACTATCCCGTTTCCAGGCATTGCCGGCTATTCCGCGAGCAAATCTGCCGTGGACCGTTTGACGCGCGTCGCCGCTGTGGAGTCTGGAAAGCTGGGATATGGCGTGCGCGTGAATTGTATTTATCCGGGGCTCGTCCCGACTGATATGGGCGCCAAGCTGGCGCAGGACATGGCGGACATTGGCTTATGGCCCACGCCCCAGGCGGCGGTCGGCGACGTGATCGGCCTGACGCCGCTGGGGCGTTTAGGCGAAGTTTCGGACATGACCGGCGCCGTGGTTTTTCTCTGCAGCGACGCGGCGCGCTTCATAACTGGCGCGGGAATTCCGGTCGATGGCGGCATGGGATCTTAATTCCGCTCTCTTGCGCAGAGCGGTCCGTACACAACACCAAGGCAAGAAAGAAACCAGATGAGCGAGAAAAAGCCAGTCATCGTCTATGGCGCGTCCGGATATACGGGGCGCTTGGTGTGCGAATATCTGAGGGAAATGAACGTGCCCTTCATCGCAGCCGGCAGAGACAAAGCCCGTGTCCAGGCCGTGATGGACAAAGTGCCCGGAATTGAATCCGCGGATTACGAAGTTGTCGAAGTGGCGCACGACCTTGCGGCGCTGACCGAATTGTTTCGCGGGGCCAAAGTCGTCTGCAACATGGTGGGCCCGTTTATCAAGTTTGGCGGCGAGGTGGTGGAGGCGTGCCTCGCGGCGGACTGCCATTACATGGACACGACAGGCGAACAGGATTGGATGATCGAAGCGAAGGAAAAGTGGGGCGCAGCTTTTGCGGCGAAGGGGTTGCTGCTCTCGCCTTGCATCGCGCAAATGTACACGACGGGCGAAATCGCAGCGAATATCTGTTTGGAGACCCCGGGGCTCGATACGCTTGACGTGCTGGTGCTGTGGAAGGGATTTCCCACCTACGCCTCCACGCAGACAATTTTCACGATCCTCAAAGCTAAGTGGTACTACCTGGAGCAGAACAAATACGTTGCCTGGCCGATGGATGCGCGATTTGAGGTCAATGTGCCTGGGCAGCATTTGAACACATTGGCCTTGCCATGGGGCGGCACCTCGCATCCGGTCTGGTTCAAGGACGATCCGCGCGTGGCGACGTGTAAAGTCGCAGGCGGCGTCATGGCGCGCGCGGTGATGGAAAGCGTCGTCGGCATCACAAAAATGGTGGAAACGGACATTCTGACGCTGCCGTTCGACGAGCAAGAAGCCGCTTTGGCGAAAGTGGCGGATTCCGTTCAGGCCTCAATGCCCCCGAGAGAAAATCCGCGTCTGAACACGACCATCGATTCCGTGCACGCCTCCGGTCCATTGGGGCGTGCGCACTGCGTGATTCACGGCAATTGCAATTACAAGCAGACCGGTTTGCTACAGGCTTACGCGGCGTATTATCTGTTGCAGCAGGCGCCGAAACGCGCTGGCTTCGCCTCCGCGTGCCAAGCGTTCGGCCATCGCGAATTGCTGGGCGTGCTGCGCAGTTTCGGTCTGGTGATGAATCCAATTCTGACCGTTCACAATTAGGCGAGCAGGAAATGCGTCTGGCGGATTATCTCGATAAGGGGGCGTCGCTGGGCGTGGATGCGCCCTGCCTCACCATGGGTGATTTCGATATAAGTTACGGAGACGTTCAGAAACTTACCTATCGCTTCGCGCGTGCGATGGATCGCGCGGGTGTAGCGGCAGGCGCGCACGCGGCGATTTTGTCCGACAACGACGCGACGGCGTTTTCCTGTGTCTTCGGCATATCTCGTGCAGGTTTGGTGTGGGCGCCAATCAACCCACGCAACGAGGCGGCTGAGAATGCCTACATTCTTGAACATTTCGATTGCGAGGCGCTGTTCTTTCACAGCCGTTTTTCGGAATTGGTGGAGCAGATAAAGCCGCACCTGCCGAAGCTGCGCGTCGTGGTTTGTCTGGATCAGAGTTTAGCGTTTGCGCCATCTCTAGAAGAATGGTGCGCAAGATGCGACGACGCGCCGTTCGATCGCGCGCCCGTCAGCGATCTGGCGTTGCTGCCTGGCACTGGCGGCACAACCGGCAAGCCCAAGGGCGTGATGCTGACAGAGCGTAATTTGGAGACCATGACGGCGCTCACCTTGATGGGTTATCCGTTCGAGGGGCGGCCGACCTATCTCGCCATGGCGCCGCTCACGCACGCAGCGGGCGTGCTGACTTTTCCCATTCTCACATTGGGTGGACGCGTGGTGATCATGCCAAAGCCGGACTTGGCGGCGCTGCTAGAGAATATCGGGCGCTTCAGCGTGACCCATGTGTTTCTGCCGCCCACGCTGATCTACATGCTGCTCGACAATCCGTACCTGGCGGCGGCCAATCTGCGCTCGTTGCAATGCCTTTGGTATGGCGCCGCGCCGATCGCGCCGGCGCGGCTGGAAGAAGCGATTGAAAAAATCGGCCCCGTGATGGCGCAATTGTTCGGCCAAACCGAAGCGCCGATGATGGTCTCCATGATGGCGCCCAAGGAACATTTCAACGCTGACGGTTCTATCGCGCGCGAGAGGCTCGCTTCGGCGGGACGGCCAGGGCCGCTGACGCTGGTCGGGATCATGAATGAAAGCGGTGACCTTCTTCCGTCCGGTGAAACGGGCGAGATCGTGGTGCGCGGTTCGTTGGTGATGAAAGGCTATTACAAAAATTCTGACGCTACAGCAGAAGCGACCCACAATGGTTGGCACCGCACCGGCGACATCGGATTTTTGAACGCCGATAATTACCTTTTCATCGTCGACCGCGCAAAGGACATGATCATCACCGGCGGCTTCAATGTCTATTCGATCGAAGTGGAGCAGGCGCTTTTGCAACACGCCGCCGTGCAGGACGTTGCCGTCGTCGGTTTACCCGACGACAAATGGGGCGAGCGTGTCTGCGCCGTGGTGCAATTGCGTTCCGGCGAGTCAGCCGCGCCCGACGAACTGATCGCGCATGTGAAGTCGAAAATTGGCAGCGTCAAAGCGCCGAAGACGCTGGAAGTATGGCGCGACCTTCCTCGCTCAAAAGTCGGCAAGGTTCTCAAGAAGGACGTACGGGCCACGCTTCTTGAGACACAACGCGGCTAAAGGTGCGGAACAGCCCGCAGTCGAAATCTGATTGACTGAAGAGCGATCCCGCGTAATGTTACTCGTGAGTAACACTTAGGACTCGGAGGCGTGAATGCGCCTCGCGTTGTTTTTCCTAGATATATGGTCAAACGAGAGAAGGCTGCGGCATGAGCCTAAAGACGCGCTTTACCGAATTGGTCGGGATCGAACATCCAATTGTGCAGGGCGGCATGATGTGGGTGGGACGCGCTGAACTTGCCGCGGCTGTTTCCAATGCCGGCGGCTTGGGCATTCTCACGGCTTTGACGCAGCCGACGCCGGATGACCTTCGGCGCGAAATTGATCGCTGCCGGGCCATGACGAATAAGCCTTTCGGTGTGAATCTGACGATCCTGCCGTCTGTCAATCCGCCGCCTTATGCGGAATACCGAAAGGCGATCATCGATTCCGGCGTGAAGATCGTCGAGACCGCTGGTTATAAGCCGCAAGAGCATGTCGACGATTTTAAATCACATGGCATCAAGGTCGTCCATAAATGTACAGCGGTGCGGCACGCGTTATCGGCGGAGCGTATGGGCGTCGACGCTATCTCGATCGACGGATTTGAATGCGCCGGACATCCCGGTGAGGACGATATCCCCGGCTTGATCCTGATTCCTGCGGCTGCCGATAAAGTGAAAATTCCCATGCTCGCGAGCGGCGGATTCGGCGACGGGCGTGGTCTTGTCGCAGCGCTCGCGCTGGGAGCTGACGGCATCAATATGGGCACACGTTTTTGCGCCACCCAGGAAGCGCCAATTCATGAGAACGTGAAGCGCTTTCTGGTCGAGAATGACGAGCGGGCGACCAATCTGATCTTTCGAAAATTCAAAAATACCGGCCGCGTCGCCAAGAATAGCGTATCGGACAAGGTGCTTGAAATTTCCGCCCGGCCGGAGTCCGTCTTTCCCGACATTCAACCCTTGGTGTCGGGCGCCAAGGGGCGAGTGGCTCTGGAGACCGGCGACATCGATGCGGGCTTGGTCTGGGCTGGACAGATCCAGGGCCTGATCCACGACATCCCAACGGTCGCGGAATTGATCCAGCGCATTATGTCAGAAGCCCAACAGATCATCTCTGGCCGACTGGCGCGGTTTGCGGGAGTTTAAAGCAAGTCGCTTTATTTGGCGGCCTGACTAGCATCCGCGCGCTGTGCGTAGCGTCCCGCCAGCATAGCGCACACGAACAATTGCAGCTGGTGAAAAATCATTAAAGGCAGGATGACGGCGCCCGCCGTTGCCCCGGCGAACAGAACGTTTGCGATAGGGACGCCTGTGATAAGGGACTTCTTCGACCCGCAAAAAACGGCGGCGATTTCGTCTTCTTTCGATAGGCCCAATCGGATCGACGCGGAGCGCATTGCGAATAAAATGACGGCCAGCATCAGCGCGGCAACGACGAATAACAGCGCCAGTTCCTGCGGGCTGACGCGGTTCCAAATCCCTTGCACCACGGATTTGCTGAAGGCCGCATAGACCATCAGCAACACAGAGCCTCGATCAATAACGAACGTGATCGTTTTCTTGCGTAAAAAAGCAGGCGTCCAAAACCTTTGCAGGATTTGACCCAAAGCAAACGGCGCCACGATCTGGCCGATGATGATGAGAACGGACTGCCAGGAAACGCTGGCGTGCTTAGACAACAAAAGCGCGACCAGAACCGGCGTGATGATAACCCCAAGCAGGTTGGAGAGCGACGCGGCGCAAATCGCGCCTGGCACGTTGCCGCGCGCGATCGAGGTGAAAGCGATTGAGGATTGAACCGTGGACGGCAGGCAGCTTAGGAACAACAGGCCGGTCGCCAATTGCTCACCGATGAGACCTTTGAAAGCATGAAAAAAGAACAGCCCCATTGCGGGAAACAAAAGGAAGCTGCCACTCAGGATCAATGTATGCAGGCGCGGATTGTTGACGCCGTCATAGATTGCGCGCCAAGGGGTCTTCAGACCGTGTACGAAAAATAAAGCCACGATCGAGACGTCGACGGCGATGCTGAGCGCATGGGCGAACGTGCCGCGGGCCGGCGCGAGCGTGGCGAGCGCGACGACCGCAATTAGCGACAGAATGAAAGGGTCGAGCCGGACTTTGCCTGAAAACACGATGATCCGACCCGTCTAGGAGCGCACGACGCGCGTTGGATGTTGGGACGAGCCTCGGCGATAAGGACTCACGGCCTTTCGCGCTAGTAAACAGCGCCCGAACCGCCGTCAACTCGGTAAGGGGCAGCAATCAGGCGCTTGAATTGCGCTGGGCGCAGGCCATCTTGGCGGGATGCCTAAACAATCCGCAAAGGCGGCCAAGCTTGAAGGCTTGTTGACAGAAATTCGAGCCTGCCGGGTATGCGCGCAGGCCTTGCCGCACACGCCCAGGCCGGTTCTGCGCTTATCCACCACCGCCCAAATCCTGATTTGCGGCCAAGCGCCGGGCACGCGCGTGCATGCGTCGGGAACGCCGTTCACCGACCCTTCGGGCGTTCGCCTGCGCGCCTGGATGGGCGTCAGCGACGAAGAATTCTATGATCTCGCCCGCGTCGCGGTCGTTCCGATGGGCATGTGCTTTCCGGGCCTGGACAAACATGGCGGGGATTTGCCGCCGCGAAAGGAATGTGCCCCCTTGTGGCGGCCGCGGCTTGCCCCATTCTTGTCGGATGTTCGCCTGACGCTGGCGGTAGGGAGTTACGCACACAAATGGTTTTTCGGCGACATGGGGAAAAAATCCATGACGGACACGGTCAGAGCGTGGCGCGAAGCGCCGCCCAATATCGTGCCGCTGCCCCATCCGTCCTGGCGCAACAATCACTGGATCAAGACCAATCCCTGGTTCGAGGACGAGCTTTTGCCGGTGCTGCGCGCCAAGGTGCGCGCTGCCTTGTCAAATATTTGAGGGCGATCGCTTTGGGCGCTGGCCTCGCCATCGCTAGCTGCGCACCGGCCGTGCAAAAGCCAGTGACGGGCGAGGTAACCTTCTCCGGGCCGCAGCTGACCGATAACGGTTTCGTTTCTTTCGATGGCGCCCGGCTCGGCTTGCGGGTTTGGCCGGCCAAGGGCGAAACCAAGGCCATCATGCTCGGCCTGCATGGCATGAATGATTATTCGGCGGCGTTTCGCATGGTCGCGCCTTATCTGGCTGAACACGGTGTGACGACCTACGCAATCGACCAGCGTGGTTTCGGCATTTCGCCCAATACGGGCATTTGGGCGGGCGAAGATTTGCTGATCAATGACGCCGCTGCGCTGGAGCAGGCGGCGCGGGCGGCCTATCCGGGGCTGCCGGTCACGATGATGGGCATTTCCATGGGCGGCGCCGTCGCGATTAGAGCTGCGGCCGAGAAGCGCATTCATCCCGACCGCTTGATTCTGGCGGCGCCCGCCGTTTGGGGCTGGTCGGCGATGCCGCCGGTCTATCGCATGGCGCTTTGGCTGGGCGCGCATACACGGCCGGATCAAAACGTCCTGCCGCCGAAAAATCTGAAGATTGTCGCGTCCGACAACAACAAGATGCTCTACGAAAATTGGAAGGACCCGCTGTTTTTGAAGAAGACGCGGATCGATTCCATTTATGGTCTCGTCGGGTTGATGGAGGACGCCTCCAAGTCCGTAGCGAATCTGCCGCCGAACACGCTCTATCTGTACGGCGCCCACGATCAGATCATTCCACCAAAGGCGGCGTTCCGCTCGGTCCGGCGATTGCCCGCAACAACGCGCACGATTTACTACCCCAAAGGCTACCATATGCTGACGCGCGATCTGAACGGCGCTTTGGTGTGGGCAGATATTCTCGCGTTTATTCAAGACCCTGAGGCAAAGCCGCCCTCTGGGCTGGGCGCCATTCCGGTGGCGAAACAAACGCAGCGCATGGCGCAGGGAAGAGCGCCGCAAGGAAATCCTTAACGTTCTTCGCCGAATTCTCACAAAGCGTTGTCGAATGTTGGATTCGGTCCGGCGTTCGGGAGCGCGCTGAATTTGTATTTCGGCCGCTTTCTGACGGAAAATCCGGAGCCCACTTTTCCGGAAAGCGGTCCGGGGGAGAGTCTCTGCGTCGTATGATCTCGGCCAAAAAGAAGTCTTCGCCGGCCGCCGCCGCTGAAGCCGCCGATATGCGGGCGGCGAATTTTGCGCGCGCGAGCATGCGGCTGAAGGCTTGGTGGAACGGCGAGTCGATTGCACCGGATGCAATTGAAGCTGCCATCCGGAAGCGTCTTGCCGAACGCGCGATGATCCGCGCCGCCGGCGCGCAAGTTGAGGTGCCCGCGCGCGTCAAAGCGCTGCAACTGGTTTGGGGCGAAGGACGGATTTCCGTCGCGCCGCCGCAAGAGGCTGAACAGGATTTGGCGGCGCTGGTCTTGCCGCCAAAATCGAATATCGCCCTGATCGGCGGCGGCGTCTCCGAGCCGGCCATGGAGCTGATCAAAAACAACGATTTTTCCGTCACCATGTTCGAATGGCGCGGCGCGTGTTTGGCGCCGGCGCGGCGCCGCGTGGCGGTCGCCGGATTGGCTGACCGCGTGAATGTTGAATCCTTCGATCTCGACGCAGGCTTATTGCCGGACAATGCGTTTGATGCGGTCATCTCGCGTGATGAATTGGTGTTCTGTTTTGAGAAAAAGCGGCTGGTCCGCCGTATCCATCAAGGTTTGAAGCCGGGCGGCGTGTGGTTGGGGCACGAATTGACGGGCGCGCAGGACCGTCTCAATCAAACCGCTTTCGCCACGGCTTGGGCGGATCCGCAATTGTGGGACGAGGAGCAGCTCAAGCCGCTTTTCGACGAACGCGGCTTTGTACTGGCCGAGGAATCCGATGAAAGCGAAACGCTGCGCAAGGCGCTACGCGCAGGATTGGAAAAGCTGGCCGACGCGGTCGACGTGCTGGCGCGACAAGCGCATGCGGCTGACGGCGAGCCTTTGATGCAATTAAAAGAGCTTGGCTGGGAAGCCGAAGCGACCCGCGCCCGTGCTCGCGCTTTGGCCGATGGCTCCTTGCGCCGCTGGCGCTTTTTATTGCGCAAGCCCGATCCAAATGCGCCTGTGGCTGCTGAGGCCCCGGCTTTTTCCGTGAGCGATGAGCATGAAGGTGAGGGTGGCGCGGCGGAGCTTACAATGCCGCCGCCGGTGATCCCGCCTGCCGCAAACTAACTTAGTCCGCCTACGCACAAATATTTGATGTTCTCGTAGTCGGCCAACCCGTATTTCGAGCCCTCGCGTCCGTAGCCGGATTCTTTAACGCCGCCGAACGGGGCGACTTCGGTGCTGATGGCGCCTTCATTGGCGCCGACCAAGCCGGTTTGCAGCGCGGACGCCACCCGCCACATACGCGCGGAATCCTTGGTGTAAAGATAGCCTGCAAGTCCATATGGCGTGTCGTTGGCGAGCCGCACGGCTTCCTCTTCGGTCGAAAAGCGCATGATCGGTACGATCGGGCCGAAGATTTCGTTGCAGGACACCTTCATGTCCGGTCTGATGTTCACCAGAACTGTCGGCTCGAAAAAGCAGGCGCCGCGTTCATGCACCTTGCCGCCGACGCGAACGTCTGCGCCGCGCGCAATGGCGTCTTCCATATAGGCCGCCATTTCGCCTGCGGCCTTGGCGTGAATGAGTGGGCCGATATCGAAGACGCCCTCAGCAGCCGCGCCGATTGAGAGCGCGCGCACCTTGGCTTCGATGCGGCTCACGAATTCACCATGAATTCCGTCCTGCACATAGACGCGGTTGGCAGCGATGCAGGCTTGGCCGGCGTTACGGAATTTGGCTTTCATCAAGCCGTCGACTGCCGAGTCCAGATCACAATCGTCGAACACAATGAAAGGCGCGTCGCCGCCCAGTTCCATTGACATGCGCTTCATCGTTGCGGCGGCGTCGCGCGCCAGAATTTTGCCCACAGCCGTTGAGCCGGTGAAGGATATCTTGCGCACGCGCTCATCGGCCATCCAGGCAGCGCTAATGTCGCCGGAGCGCTTGGTGGTGAGGATGTTCAGGATACCGGCCGGAATGCCGGCCTGCTCCGCAAGATAGATCAGGGCCAAAGCCGAGAGAGGCGTTTCGCCGGCAGGCTTGGCGACCACCGTGCAGCCAGCAGCCAAAGCCGGCGCGAATTTGCGCGCGATCATGGCCATCGGGAAGTTCCAGGGCGTGATGATGGCCGCCACGCCGACGGGCTCTTTCAGAGCCAGGATTTTACGGCCGGGAACTGGCGTGGGTATGACGTCGCCATAGGAACGTTTGGCCTCTTCGGCGAACCATTCGATATAGCCGGCGCCATAGGCGATCTCGGCGCGCGCCTCGGCGAGCGGTTTGCCTTGCTCCCAGGACATCAGTTTGGCGAGGTCCTCAGCATTCTGGATGACCAGGTCGAACCAGCGGCGCAGATACGCGGCGCGTTCTTTACCTGTCGTCTTTTTATAGCTTTCAAATGCTGTAGCCGCCGCGTCGACCGCCGCTCTGGCGACCGATGCATCGCAGTCGGCAACTTGCCCGATGGTCAGGCCATCTGCCGGATTGGTGACAGGAAACTTGGCGCCGCCTGACGCGTCTATCCATTGGCCGTTGATGAAGGCCTGGCTGCGGATCAGCTCCGGGCGCTCGAGCTTTAAAAGCCCAGGATTGGATTGGGTGTTGACCGCTTCGTTCATCGCGCCGCCTCGAATGTGTGTTCAGCGGAAATGTAGGCCTGCGATCACAAGAATGCGAGATGCCTCGCGGTATACGTTCTGTTCGAGCGTGAAGCTCAATCGGATGCCGATCAGTGGGGCGTCGTCTGCAATTAAATCAAAAAGATATGGCAAAAAAAGAAGGGTCCCGCGCTGATAGGGCGCGGGACCTTCAGGGATGAAGAAGATGGCGTCGCAGCGCTCAGTTGGCGGCGGCGAGCTGGCTTGGATCGTATTCGAACAAGGTGACTTTGGCTTTGCCGTCGCCGTCGGGGACGCGCATTTTCATTGGGCGGCCGCCCATCCGGCTCTTTTGCATGTCTGCCACCATGGGGACGATGGCGCGATTGTCGCCGGCCAGCATGATGAGCCAAGTGTGCTGACCGCTGTTCCAATCAGTTTGGCCAAGATTGAACGGTTGATCCAAATCGCGCTCAAGACGGGCGTCGATTTCATCTGACACATTCGCCCACAGCGCCAAGCCGATCGGCGTGATGTGGCCGGTTTTATTGGATTGCGCCATCGCCACCAGGAATTGCTGATTGGTCACGGCGGGCCATACGATGGAGCGCGCTTGTTGCAGCGTCGTATTCTTGATGTCCTCTGAATTCATTAGGAAGGTCATCATGTGGCCGACCGCCAGCATGGCTTGCTGGGATTCCCCCACAGCCTTTTCGACTTCCTGCTGGCTGAGTGGCGGGCCGGCGGGCGCCGCTTGTGGCGCGGGCGCGGCGCTGACCGGCGCTGGTTTTGGCGCAGGCGGTTCTGGCTGACGCACCTCCGGTGCAGGCGCCGGAGTTGGAGCCGCCGCCTGTGGTTCCGGCGCACGAGGTTCCGGCGCTCGAGGTTCCGGCGCTCTGGCGGGCGCAACGGGCTCTGCCTTCGAGACCGGCGCCTCTGGTTCTTTCGATTTTTTTCCAAACAAGCCCATGAAATGGCGTCTCCCTAGGTATGCTTTTGGCTTCTAATCGCTTCGCGCCGCGAAATTCCAGCTTTGGCTACAGGTAAATTTCGTGGTCACTGCAATATAAGTGGCGTTCTCGTTTGCCCGTTTCATGAAAAACGCGGCAATTCAACGCTTATCGTGTTTTGAGAGTTTGACCGCTCTTGGTCAAGCTTGGGGGCAAGGCTAGCGTTTGTCGAGGCGGGCAGAGTGGAGCAGGCGGTGGAGCATTTGGCGGCGCAGCACAACGCGAATGGCGCCGCGCCCCTGGTCTTGGTGTGCGACCACGCCTCCAACATATCCCGCCTGAATACGCTAATCTCGGACTGCCGGCGGCCGATCTGCATCGGCACATCGCCTTGGACATCGGGGCGTTAGGACTATCGCGCCGCATTTCCGAGGCCTTGGACGCACCGCTGATTTATTCCCTGGCTTCGCGACTGGTCATCGACTGCAATCGCGACCCAGCCACGGCGTCAGACGCTATTCCGGCGATCAGCGAAGACACGCTCATCCCAGGCAACGCCGCGGTAAGCGCCGAAGACAAAGCCCGCCGGATCGCGACAATCTATGAGCCGTATCACGCACTCGCGGCTCAGGCCGTTGAGCGGCAAAGCGCCCGATCCGGTAAGATCGCCGTCGTGGCGATGCACAGCTTCACGCCAGTCTATCGCGGCGTCGTCCGGCCATGGGATATCGGTGTGATCCTCAGCGACAAATCTGGTCTCAGCGAACGCATCATTGAAGTCTTGCGCGCTGCGCCCGGCCTGAATGTTGGAATCAACCAACCCTATTCGGTGGAAGACAATCTAAACCACACGCTTGAGCGGCATGGCATGGCGCACGGCTTCGCGTCAGCGATGATCGAAGTCCGTCAGGATCATATCGCCGAGGAAGCGGGGCAGGCGGTCTGGGCTGCGCACTTAGCGGATGTCCTGCGGCGCAGCCTCGACCTGTAAAGATAAGTACGGCGCAGCGCCGCACTTATGTTCCGTGTCGGGTGCTTAAGTCCGCGGCTAGAAAATAACCTCCGGCGAAGAAATCGCGCAAAGCTCGCGCAGTCCGTCGACAAGTGCAAAATTATCTGTGATCATAGTCTTGCGGGCTGAGGCTTACTCGTAGATCCGCTTTGCCGAGCGGGGCCCGAGGGACGGTGTGCGGTGTTGCGTGCCGGTTTACAGGGGGCTTGGCGATGGCTGAAGCAGACGGGGTAAAATACTCTTCTAAAGAGCAGGGCTATTTTGAAAAACGCGAATTAAAGCGACACGCGGGCGTGTGGTCGCTTTGGGCGCTCGGGGTGGGCGCCGTCATTTCCGGCCAATTCTCGGGTTGGAACCTGGGTTTCGCGGTGGGCGGTTGGGGTGGTCTTGCGATCGCTTCTATTATCATCGCCATTATGTATTTGGGCCTCACATTTTCGATTGCGGAAATGAGCCCGGCGCTGCCGCATACGGGAGCCGCTTATTCCTTCGCGCGCACCACCATGGGGCCGTGGGGCGGCTTCATCACTGGCCTTTGCGAAAACGTGGAATATGTGCTGACGCCCGCCGTCGTCGTGTTCTTCATGGGTTCGTATCTGGGCGGCATCTTTGAAACCGACGCGTCATTCCAGCCGGTTTGGTGGATCCTCGGCTATATCTTGTTCGTAATCTTGAACGTGTATGGCGTGGCGCTGTCCTTTGGCGTGACCTTGTTCGTCACGTTCCTGGCGCTGGCGGTATTGGCGTTCTTTTATATCGCTGCATTGCCGCACATCGACTTCGCGACCTGGGCTTTGAATATAGCGCCGGACGGTAGCGCCATCGATGGCGGACACGGGCCGCTTCTGCCCATGGGCGTGCATGGCATTCTTGCCTGCTTGCCGTTCGCGGTGTGGCTGTTCCTCGCCATCGAACAATTGCCGTTAGCGGCCGAAGAATCCACAGACCCGAAAAAGGATATGCCCAAGGGCATCCTGTACGGCATGGTCACCTTGATCATTTCGGCGGTGTTCCTGTTGATCCTGAATCCCGCGATCAAGGGTGTGGGCTCACACGCGCTCGGCACCTCCGGCGAGCCGATCCTGGATGGCTTCCGCGCCATTTTCGGAGACGCTTCCTTCGCCGGAATTCCGATTGCGAAAATCCTGTCGCTGTTTGCGGTGGTGGGACTGGTGGCCAGTTTCCACACCATCATCTTCGCCAAGGGCCGGCAGATTTTCTCGCTGTCGCGCGCAGGTTACTTTCCAACCCGCTTGTCGGTGACGCACCCGAAGCACAAGACGCCGCATGTGGCGATGATCGCCGGCTCCTTGTTGGCGCTGGTGATCATGCTGGCGCTGTTCTACGGCCTCGGCGCGGACAAAGGCGGCGCGGCGATCGGCGGGACGCTTTTGAACATGGCGGTGTTCGGCGCCATGTGCTCTTACGTGATGCAGGCGGTTTCGTTCCTGCTTCTGCGGAAGAACCACAAACATATCGACCGGCCCTACAAGAGCCCGTTCGGTGTGGCCGGCGCGTGGCTGACCATCGTTATCGCGATCGTCACCATGCTCTTCCAGCTCACCGATCCGATCTATCAAAAGGCGGTGTTCTGGGTGGCGGCATGGATCATCCTAGGTGCGGTCTACTTTGCAGCCGTGGGACGAAACCGTCTCATCCTGTCGCCGGAAGAAGAGTTTGCGTTGGAGCATAAGGAAAAGGCGGCGAAGCTGTCTTGATTTAAACTCGGTTTGATCCGTTCTGGGCGCAAGGCCCAGAACGGACCGCCGCACAATAATGAAGCCGCCGGCGGGCTCGCCAAGCGGCTACGAAACAGGCGATACATCATGGCCGCGCCCGCAATCAAAACATCCGAAGACGCCATCGCTTATGTTCGGGAACGCGATCTGAAATATGTTCGCGTCGGGGTGTTCGATGTGGATGGGATCATGCGCGGCAAATATATGGCGCGCGATAAATTCATCTCGGCCATGCAAAAAGGCTTCGGCTTTTGCGATGTCGTGCTGGGTTGGGATTCCAACGATCAGCTGTATGACAATGTCAGCTTCACGGGGTGGCACACCGCATATCCGGATGCCTGGGTCAAACTGGTTCCGGACTCAATGCGTCTCGTGCCTTTCGAAGACGATATTCCGCTTTTCCTGGGCGAGTTCTCCGGTCCGGCGGAGGCTATCTGTCCGCGCGGCTTACTACGCAAGGTGCTCGCGCGCGCGGACACCATGGGCTTCGCCGTCAACGCCGCGGCGGAGTTTGAGTTTTTCGTTTTCGACGAAACGCCGGATTCGATCCGCGAAAAAAACTACAAAGGCCTGAAGCCGATCACGCCGGGCAATTTCGGCTATTCGGCTTTGCGCTCCAGCGTGCACGCTGACTTCTATCGCGATCTCCTGGACATGTGCCTCGCCATGAATATGGAGATCGAGGGCTTGCACACAGAGACCGGCCCGGGGGTGCTGGAAGCCGCGATCAAGGTCGGCGATGCGCTCGGCGCCGCGGATAAGGCCGCGTTGTTCAAAACCTACGCCAAGGTGCTGTGCCAAAAGCGCGGCTGGATGGCGACCTTCATGGCGAAATGGTCGCCGGACTATCCAGGCCAATCGGGCCATTTGCACGTGTCGTTGACCGACAAGAAAATGGGCAAAGGCGCGTTCTACGATTCCGGCAAACCAATGCATATGACTGACACAATGCGCTGGTTTGTAGGGGGGCAACAGCGCCTCTTGCCGGACATTCTCTCGATGATCGCCTGTACCGTGAATTCTTATACGCGTTTGATCCCGGGCTTCTGGGCGCCGACCGCCGCGACCTGGGGCTATGAAAACCGCACCTGTGCGCTGCGCGTTATTGGCGGTTCGGAAAATTCGCAACGGGTCGAAGTGCGTATCGCGGCCGCGGACATCAATCCCTATATCGCTTTTGCGGCGAGCATCGGCGCGGGTCTGTCGGGCATTGAAAACCGTGTCGAACCGGACGAGGCGATCGCCGGCAACGCCTATGAAGTAAAAACGGCGCCGGAGCGCTCTTTGCCGACGACGCTGACGGAGGCGTCGAACCGGCTGCTGGCGTGCGCCCCCGCGCGTGATTTGTTCGGAGACGCTTTTGTCGAGCATTACGCGGCGTCCCGCATTTGGGAGGAGCGCGAAGCCCGCCGCGCCATCACCGATTGGCAATTGGCCCGCTATTTCGAAATCATCTAATCGCTAATTCTGCGGTATAAGTCGTGGCGACCTAAAGGGCCTGTGAGGATTCATGAGCGAGATTGTCTGCATATCGCCGGTCGACGGCTCGGCCTACGCGAAGCGCGCTTGCGCGACGGCCGAGCAGGTAGGTGCCGCGTTCGAGGCTGCCCGCAAGGCGCAGAGGGATTGGGCGCGCCGTCCCATCGCCGAGCGCGTCGGCATTGTGCAAGGTTTCATTGAAACCTTGTTGTCGATGAAAGAGGAGATGGTGCCGGAACTTGCTTGGCAGATGGGCCGGCCGGTGCGCTATGGGGGCGAGTTCGGCGGCGTGAAGGAGCGCACCGATTATATGGGCTCGATTGCGCAAAACGCGCTGGCGCCGATCGCTGTCGAGGACAGCCCCGCGTTCAGACGCTTTATAGCGCGCGAGCCTCTCGGCGTCGTCATGGTCATTGCGCCGTGGAATTATCCGTACCTGACGGCGGTCAACACGATTGTACCGGCTTTGATGGCGGGCAATGCGGTGATCTTGAAACATGCCACGCAGACCTTGCTGGTCGGCGAGCGGTTTCAAAAAGCGGCGGATGCATCCGGTCTGCCGCGTGGTCTGTTCTGTAACCTAGCGCTCGATCACGCGACCACCGAACTCGCACTCCAAAGTGGCTTCGCCAATTTCGTCAACTTCACCGGCTCTGTCGGCGGCGGCAAGGCGATCGAGCGCGCCGCCGCTGGCAGCTTTACCGGCATCGGACTGGAGCTGGGCGGCAAGGATCCGGCCTATGTGTGCGGCGACGCAGATGTGACGCGCGCGGTCGAAACGCTGGTCGACGGCGCCATGTACAATTCGGGTCAATGCTGCTGCGGCATCGAACGGATTTATGTCGCTGAAAGCCTGTTCGACCGCTTTGTCGAGGAGGCGGTCGCGCTGACCAATCAATATGTGCTGGGCAATCCGCTGGACTCCGAAACGACGCTAGGGCCGATGGCGCAGACGCGCTTCGCCGATCTCGTGCGCGATCAAACCGCGGAGGCGCTGTCGTTCGGCGCCAAAGCGCTGATCGACCCCAAACGTTTTCCGGCGGACAAAGTGGGGACGCCCTATTTGATGCCGCAAATCCTGATCGGCGTCGATCAAGACATGCGCGTGATGCAGGAGGAAAGTTTCGGTCCCGTTGTCGGCATCATGAAGGTGAAATCCGATGCCGAAGCGATTGGTCATATGAATGATAGCGCTTACGGCTTGACCGCCTCGATCTGGACTCAGGATGTCGACCGCGCGCAGCGCATTGGCGCGGAAATCGAAACCGGCACCGTCTTCATGAACCGCTGCGATTATCTGGACCCGGCTTTATGCTGGACGGGCTGCAAGGATACCGGCCGGGGCGGCTCCTTGTCGGTGATCGGTTTTCACAACCTGACCCGGCCAAAATCCTATCATCTCAGGACCTGATCTTTATGAGCCTCACGGGCAATTGGAACTACCCGACCAGCGTAAAATTCGGGCCAGGACGCATCAGCGAATTGCCGATGCACTGCAAAGCGTTGGGCATCAAGGCGCCCTTGCTCGTCACCGATCCGGGACTCGCTGCGCTGCCGATGATTGCGGAGGCACTGGAAAACTTAAAAAGTGCGGGCCTGAAGCCTGGCCTTTATTCCGATGTGCGCAGCAATCCCGTCGGCGCGAATGTCGACAAGGGCGTGAGCGTCTATTGGTCGGGCGGCTATGATGGCGTCATCGCTTTCGGCGGCGGTTCGGCGCTCGATGTCGGCAAACTGATTGCCTTTATGTCCGGCCAGACGCGGCCCATTTGGGACTTTGAAGATATCGGCGATTGGTGGACGCGCGCCGATCCCGGCGGCATTGCGCCCATCATCGCGGTGCCGACAACATCCGGCACCGGTTCCGAAGTTGGCCGCGCCGGCGTCGTTACAGATGAGCTGACGCACACCAAGAAAATCATCTTCCATCCTAAGATCATGCCTTCGATCGTCATTTGCGATCCGGAACTCACGATCGGCTTGCCGCCGCACATCACGGCCGCCACCGGCATGGATGCGCTGTCGCATTCGCTGGAAGCCTATTGCGCGCCAGGCTTCCATCCGCTGGCCGACGGCGTGGCCGTGGAGGGGATACGTCTCGTCAAGGAATTCCTGCCGCGTGCTGTGCGCGACGGCAAGGACATCGAAGCGCGCGCGCAAATGATGGCCGCCGCCGCCATGGGCGCGACGGCGTTCCAGAAGGGGCTGGGCGGCATGCACGCGCTGTCGCATCCGATCGGCGCTTTGTTTGATACCCATCACGGCCTGATCAATGCGGTGGTGATGCCATACGTCCTGAAGTTCAACCAATCCGCCATCGATGAGCGCATCGCGCGGCTGGCCGGCTATATGGGGCTGCAGCCGACCTTTAGCGGCTTTCTGGATTGGGTTTTAGAGCTGCGCAGCGAAATCGCGATTGCGCCTGACCTCGGCAAGATCGGCGTCGACGCCGCCCGCGCCGACGAGGTGGCGGCGATGGCCATCCTCGATCCGTCGGCGGGGGGAAACCCGATCGAGTTCACTTTGGACAACGCCAAGACGATCTTTTCCGCCGCTTTTGAAGGACGGCTGTAAGCGTCGCTTTCCTGTTTGTTCTTTGCGGCGATCTCGGTTAAACGGGCGCTCCGCCGGGACCGGCACGCTCCAGGGAGCGTCGGCGCCGTGGTAGCTCAGTTGGTTAGAGCGCTAGATTGTGGATCTAGAGGTCGGGGGTTCGAGGCCCTCCCACGGTACCATTCCATTCAGCACCAGATGCAGAGCCTCGTGCGGCACTCGCGTTAATCACGTCACCGCTGGGTTTTTGGGCTGCAAATTGTGCAAAACCTGCTGTCTGTCTCGCACCGCAAAAACTTTCGGACGCAGGGGCACGGTTTCTTTTTTGTTCAAAATAGATAGTAAAATCAGCTATATAATGGGTTGTTCGCGGCCATAGTGTGCGGCGGACGTGCAACATGGGCCACGTTAATCGCGCCGTTTGGTTGATGGATGTTGCATTGCATCAAAAGGTGTGTCCGAATTCACCTTGTTAGCGCAAGTTCGGCCAGCCCCCGCAGAAAGGGCGTCCAAACCTAAACTTAGGGTTGCATTATTTTTGCAGTCCAAGCGCTGTTCCGTTGGGTTAGCCGGGGGCAGTCCTATGTCTGATGTTGTGGTTCGAATGCCGGTGCGGGGCCAAGAAGAGGGTGAACGCCTTTCGCTTGCGCTTGATTCTTTTGCGCGTCTGAAGGCCGAGCAAGAACCCGATACGGACGCTTTCATGATGTTGAAAACCGAAGTCTTGGATGGTGCGGTCATCAAATGCCTCGTTTTCGAAGCACGCAGCCAGGCGGCGGCCTTCCTGACCTTTTGGCGCCACGAGCGCAGGCGTGCGGTCTGAGGGCGCGCGCCAACCTAAGGCCATAGGCTTTGCCGTTAAAGCGGGCTAAAGCGCGCTTTGTGAATTTGCCTTTTCCGGTACTTTGATGCGCATTCTCGTCATTGGCGGCGGCGTGATTGGCTTGTCTGTGGCGCATCGGCTGATGCAGCGTGGCGCCACGGTTGCCTTGGTTGAAGCATCGCGCCCCAGCGCCAGCCTGGCCGCTGCGGGCATGCTGCCGCCCGCGCTGGAAGCGCTTGAAGCGACAAGCGCGCACCCTGATCTCTCAGCCTTGCTGACGGC
>JBEVJO010000386.1:0-4200 GCA_040510175.1 Caulobacterales bacterium | reverse complement strand
CATCTCGGCCTTGCGCTCCCCATGCGCCCCGCTATATTACGGCCTTCCTGGAGGGGTGGCCGAGTGGTTGAAGGCGCACGCCTGGAAAGTGTGTAGGCGGGAAACCGTCTCGAGGGTTCGAATCCCTCTCTCTCCGCCACTGCGCTATTTTATTACACAATAACATAGACTTGCGGTTTGGTTCTTATTTGAACCCAATCTCAGCCCGCAAGAATTCCGATTGCGTGTCCACTTATGCCGCATGAACGCGTGGAAGAAGAGCGACTCCAGCCCAGTCCAACAAGACAAGGCTCCTCGGGTCGCTTTTGCAGGGATGCATGATCAGTCCGCCGCTGCGTCGAGCGGAGGATCGCTTTTCGGTTTAGCCGACCAAGCCGATCAAATTATCGGCCGCGCCCCACAGCGTCAGCAGTCCGCCGGCGGCGATCGCCACGCCATAGGGAACGCCTCTTCCTTGATGTTTGAAGTTACGCGTTTGGATCAGCGCCAAGACATGTCTTGGCTGCGCCGCCAGTATGGCCGCCGCGATCAGCCCTCCTGCGAGGACCGTGGCGAGAGAAAAAGCCGCCAGGTTGGACAGACCCGCGAACAAAGCAACAGCGGAAAAAAGCTTCGCGTCTCCCGCCCCCACTATACCGAACGCGTAAAGGCCGTAGGTGACCACAAAAGCGATGGCGGCGGCTCCAAGACCGGAGAGAAGGCCCGCGCCGCCGGAAACGGCCGTCGAAACGGCGAACAGGGTCAGAATCGTCAAAACGGCCCAATTGGGAATGCGCCGCGCCTTAATGTCGAACAACGCCGCTGCGACAAGTACGGCGCTCGCCGCCGTCGCCGTCAGTAGATGGATCGGCTCATGGATTTCCATTGCCGCCGCCTTGAAGCGCCGATGGATTGGGCTTGGAGGCCAGACCGCGTGCAACGCTGAGATTTTCGGAGGCGCGCGCGTAGAATTGGCCGTGCTCTTTAATTGCTTGATCAAACAGGTTTTGCGCCATGGCATAGTCGCCCCGCAAGACCGCGGCAAAGCCGGCATTGTTCAAGAGAGCGGCCTTGTCCTCATTCAGCGCCGCCGCTGTCGCACGGTCATAATCGCCGCGCAGGGCAATGGTGAGACGAAGGTTCGTGCGGGCCTGCGCCAAGTCAGGTTGTTTTCTGAGCGCCGCGACAAAATCCGCGGCGGCGTCATCTATCCGGCCCTGCATTAAAGAGGAATAGCCGCGGTTATTTAACACGGCCGGGTCGCCGTTTGATTGTGTGACGGCGCGTTCATAGGCCTGCGCCGCTGAGACAAAGTCCTTGCGTTCGTCATATTCGGCGCCAAGGACGTTCCAAGCGCGCCAAGCTTTGTCATTGACGGCCACGGCCTCTTTCAGCGTGGCTATGGCGTCGTCGGAGCGCCCAATTTGAGACAATGCAATGCCTTTTCCCTGCAGGGCGCCAGCGCGCGTTTGCTGCGACTTGAGCGCCACTTCAAAATTGTTGAGCGCTTGCTTCGGACGTCCGCGTGCGAGTTCAAGCTCTCCGGACAGCAAGTCAAATTTTGGATCGGCGATGCCGCGCTGGGCGATGGCGTCAAGAATCTTACGGGCGTCCACCAGACGTTCTTCGTCGATGGCGCGACCGATTTCCCCAGCTGCGGCGTCAATGTCGGTGGCCGAAACTTTGGCCTCAGCGCGCTTCGAGTCCGCCGCCAAGAGGTGCGTCGGCGCCACACTGAAAAGAGCGAAAGCGGCGATGACGATGCTGCGCATTGCGAACTCCTAGGCCCCGCGGCCTGGGCCGCTGCGACGGGCTTGTCCTCGCAATTTCCAGGCCAGGGAATCTTGGCCAACGATCAACGCTAAGCCCTGGCATTCAGTCTCACACAATTGCATCGCCACCCCATTGGGCAGCGTGCGAACCAGGGCTTTCGCAGCTCTGCTGCGCGTCTGTGGATACTCCACGATAGTTTTCTCTTGAAGCGTCGCCGAACGCACCAAATTGCGCGGCGCTGACCATTTTAGGTCAACGAGCGCCTGACGAACGTGTTCGGCCTGCTGGGGAGTTCCTGTGGCGTTAATGACGCTGAGCGAGCTTGTCTGTGCGGGCGCGCCGGCTGTCGTCGTCAAACTCGCTTTTTGTTCCAAACTGGCTTCCGGCTGCGCCGCTCTGAGTTCGATTTTACGTAGCGGCGACTGCATATTCCGCGCGATTTCGGTCAAGTCCGCTTGAAGGATCGCTGTATGCTCGGCGGAAACACCGTGGGCACGCTCGGCGATGACGACGGGTGTCTTGCCATTCAACGCTTCGAGCACTTTGGAATAAGCGATATTGTTGGCGACCGTCGCCGACTCTGGCGCGAGTTGTTGGGCCTGGGCGTAATAACGCCGGCTTAGATCGAAACGCCCAAGCTTGTCATAGACGACGCCAAAGGCGTTATAAATTCGGTCGTCCTTGGAATCTTGGGCGCGCGCCATCTGCAACAGTTCCAGAGCCCGGGCGTAGTCACGCCCGTCTATGGCGGCGACTGCGGCGCGATAGGACAATTCCGCGGGCTTTATGTCGGCATTAATTGCGGCGGCAGCCGAGATGGGCGTCCATCTGCTGTCAGATGTCGCGCAACCGGCCGCCTGCAGGGCCATCACGCTTATCGCCATTCGAACCAAGGTGTTCATGGGAGTTCGTCCTTACGCGCCGCCCTCTAGGGCGGGCGCCAAAGTGCGGATAACGTCAATGATCGCGGGGAGGAGCAACGCCGTCACGATCACCGGCAGCATGCAAGCGACCAGTGGGATGGTCATCAAAACAGGAATGCGCAAAGCCTTTTCTTCGGCGTTGAGATAGCGCGTTTCCCGCATTTCGGTTGAAAAGGTTCGCAGGGTTCGGCCGATGCTGACTCCAAGCGCGTCCGACTGCACAATGACGGCAACGAACGACTTAATCAGGTCCACGTCCGTTCGGTGCGCCATGGCGCGGAGGGCGTCTGCGCGCGAGCGGCCGGCGCCGATCTCCTGCGTCATTAGAATGAACTCTTTGGAGATGCGCGGGTGCGAGTCGGCGATAATTGTGCCGACACGGACAAAGGCGGCCTCCAGACCGACCCCAGACTCCACGCAGATCACCAAGAGGTCGAGCGAATCTGGAAATTGCATCACCAGATCAGCGCGGCGCTCATTGCTGCGATGCCGGAGGAGCATCTGCGGCAGCACGAAACCGACTAGGCAGAGAATGAGCGCGAATAATACTCCATTTGATCCACCTTCCGCTTTGCCCGACAGAGCTTGCATCAAAAGATAGGCGGTCGGCAGGCCGGTTGCGGCGGCGAGGCGGAACAGCACGAACAGGACTGGCGCGGAAGGAGAGTCGAAGCCCGCATAGGCCAAATCGCGGCGCAGGCGGCTCTCTTCGCCGGACTGGTCGAGCGTGAATGACTTCACCCATTTGAGCCAATCATTTTGAACAACGCTGCGCTTGACGATTTCCGGCGCGGTTTCTGCAGGCTCGTCAGCGTGGCCGGCTAGGCGGCGACTAATCTTAAGCCAATGCTCCACGCTGCGCACCGCCGCAACGCTGAGCATCGCAACGACGCTGAATGTTAGCGCCAAAATGATAAAGTCCAGAGCGCTCGTCATGGGGTCGCGCCTCTAATATTTGAAGTTAACGATGCGCCACATGATCGCCCAGCCCAGGAAGTAAAGTCCCAGAACCATGGCGACGGTGGGCCAGAAAATCGGATCCGCGAATTTGTCGGTGTAATAGCGGGGATTGAACGCCAGCTGGAAACCAATCAAGCAGGCAGGCAGTGCGCTCAGCACGTAGGCCGACGACCGTCCCTCGCTCGAAAGCGCCTTGACGCGTTTGCCAAGCGTTGCCCGGCTGCGCATGACGCGAGTCAGGTTGTCGAGAATTTCAGCCAAATTCCCGCCCGATTCCATCTGGACCGCAACAGCCACAGCGAAAAATTTTGCATCGTCGGATCCGGTCCGCGTGGCGAAACTATTCAGCGCGGTGGTGAGGTCTGCGCCGAAATTGGTTTCGTCAACGATCAAACCAAACTCCGAGCCGACCGGGTCCGTCATTTCGGTTGACGCAAGCTGGATCGCGGCGATCACAGGGTGTCCAGCACGCAGCGAACGAGTAATGATGTCGAGCGCGAGCGGCAATTGTTCTTCGAGCGTACGGATACGCTTGCTGCGGCGTTGATTCACCCAAACCGCGACG
>JBEVJO010000385.1:0-9177 GCA_040510175.1 Caulobacterales bacterium | reverse complement strand
TGCGCAGATAATCGACCTTCACTGCATCGCCATTACGCTTTGTCGCCGCCACGTAGCGGATGCCGTTTTCATCGAAGACGGCTTGATCATCGACAGCCAGCACCACGTCGCCTTGTTTCAATCCGGCCTTATCCGCCGGAGAACCAGGATAAACTTGGCTTAAGAGGACGCCTTCAGGCTTCGACAGTTTGAGATTTTTGGCGATCTCCGCCGTCACCGGCTGTCCCATCGCGCCGATCCATGGACGAACCAGTTTGCCGCTGTTCAAGGCGTTGTCGATCACGCGGCTCACCATCTCCGCCGGAATGGCGAAGCCGATGCCGTTGGAGCCGCCGCCTTTGGAGAAGATCGCCGTATTGATGCCGATCAGCTGACCATTCATGTCGACCAAGGCGCCGCCCGAATTGCCGGGATTGATCGCCGCGTCGGTTTGAATGAAGGACGCGAAATCGGAAATGCCGACTTCGGTGCGCGCTGTCGCAGAGACGATGCCGCTGGTAACCGTTTGGCCGACGCCGAACGGATCGCCAATCGCCAGCACCATGTCGCCAATTTCGACTTTGCGCGTGTCCGCAAAAGTCAGGGTCGGCAGTTGTTCATTGCCGACGTCGATCTTCAACACGGCAATGTCCGTGCGCGCATCGGCGACAAGCACGCGCGCCGGAAACTCCCGGCGATCGGAGAACACGACGCGCAGCGTATCCGCGCCCTCAACCACGTGATTATTGGTCACGATGACGCCATTGGCGCGCACGATGACGCCGGAGCCGAGCGAGTTCTGCACGCGCTCCTGCGGTGCGCCGCCAAGAGCCTGATCGCCAAAGAAACGGCGGAAGATCGGATCGTCGGCGAAGGGCGAACGATAGGCGGCAGTCTTGATCGTTTTCTTGGAATAAACGTTGACCACGGCCGGCGCGGCTTTTTTCACCACAGGCGCAAACGATAGCTGCGCGTCCTGACGGCTGACCGGAACCTGTTTGACGTCCGCCTGCGCGGGAGCACTAACGGCGACAGAAGCAAATGCGCATACCGCGAATGCGGCTGTCTTCATCGAAAAACGGAACATGATAAGCAGGCCCTCCACTGTCCGAAACTATTCGCCTGTTTCGTTACAGTAATTTGTCGCACACACGGACCGGCGTCAGACGCCGGCGGGCCGCTTTTAAAAACCCAAATGGGGCTTTCTTATGCCGCTTCGTCCTGCTGGCCGGAATCCTGACCTTTTGCAGACTCATCGCGGTCGACAAATTCGATCACCGCGCGGGGCGCATTGTCGCCAAAGCGGAAGCCGGCCTTCAACACCCGGGTGTAGCCGCCTGGGCGCGTCTTGTAGCGCGGGCCAATGGTGTCGAACAGCTTTTGGACCATGTCCACGTCGCGGATGCGGGCGATGGCCAGACGGCGCGAATTGAGATCGCCCTTCTTCGCCAGCGTCACCAGCTTTTCGACCACGGGGCGCAGCGCCTTGGCCTTCGGCACGGTCGTCACGATTTGCTCGTGCTTGATCAGCGCCGCCGCCATGTTGGCGAAGAGCGCCGCGCGGTGCGAGGCGGTCCGGTTCAGCTTACGAAAGGCGTGCGCGTGGCGCATGGTCGTATTCCCTATCTGGGATCAGGGGCAGCTCCGCCCCTGCCCTTACATCTTCTCTTCGTATTTCTTGGCGAGTTCTTCGATATTTTCAGGCGGCCAGTTTGGCGCTTCCATACCGAGGTGAAGTCCCATCGTGGCCAGGACTTCCTTGATCTCGTTCAGCGACTTGCGGCCGAAGTTCGGGGTGCGGAGCATTTCCGCTTCGGACTTCTGGATCAGGTCGCCGATATAAACGATGTTGTCGTTCTTCAAGCAGTTCGCCGAACGAACCGACAATTCCAATTCTTCGACCTTCTTGAGCAAGGCCGGGTTGAACGGAAGGTCCGGCTTGTCTTCTTCGGTGCGCTTTTGCTTCGGCTCTTCGAAGGTGACGAAGGCTTGCAATTGGTCTTGCAGGATGCGCGCGGCCAAAGCCACGGAATCCTCTGGGCTGACGGCGCCGTTGGTTTCAACGTCGAGGATCAGCTTATCGTAATCGAGGACTTGGCCAGAACGGGTCGATTCAACGCGATAGGCGACGCGGCGGACTGGGGAATACACCGAGTCCACGGCGATCAGGCCGATCGGCGCATCGTCCGGACGATTGCGGTCGGCAGGCACATAGCCCTTGCCGATATCAACGGTCAGTTCCATGCGCAGCGAACCGCCCTCGTCGAGCGTGCAGATCACCAGTTCCGGGTTCAGAATGTCGACGCCGGCGACGGTTTGGATTTGACCGGCAGTGACTTCGCCAGGGCCTTGCGCCTTCAGTGAAATGCGCTTTGGGCCTTCGCCGGAGATCTTGATGGCGAGCTGCTTGATGTTGAGGACGATGTCGGTGACGTCTTCACGCACGCCTTGGATGGTCGAGAATTCGTGCAGCACGCCGTCGATCTGGATCGAGGTGACGGCGCCGCCTTGCAGCGAGGACAAGAGCACCCGGCGCAAAGCATTGCCCAGCGTGACGCCATAGCCGCGCTCAAGCGGCTCGACGATCAAACGCGCACGGCGCTTCGGGTCGAAGCCATGTTCGATCATAGGCTTCTTCGGACGGCTCAGGTCCTGCCAATTTTTTTCTAAAAGCATCGAGGATACCTCGGACGTTTCTATTTCAGGGAGGCGCGGAAGAGCCGCACCTCTATTATATCGAGATTAGACGCGGCGGCGCTTCGGCGGGCGGCAGCCATTGTGCGGGATCGGCGTCACGTCGCGGATCGACGTCACTTGCAGACCAACCGCTTGCAAAGCGCGCAGTGCGGACTCGCGGCCCGAACCAGGACCGGAGACGTTGATCTCCAGCGTGCGCATGCCGTGTTCCATCGCCTTGCGGCCGGCGTCTTCGGCGGCGATCTGCGCAGCGTACGGCGTGGACTTGCGCGAGCCTTTGAAGCCCATCGTGCCCGACGACGACCAGGAGATCGCGTTGCCTTGAGCGTCAGTGATGACGATCTTGGTGTTGTTGAAGCTCGCGTTCACGTGCGCAACGCCTGTGGCGATATTCTTGCGCTCGCGTTTTTTAACGCGGGTGGTTTCTTGCTTGGCCATCGATACGCCTCAGATTGCCCGATTACTTACGGGTAGCTTGTTTCTTGCCGGCAATCGCTTTTGCCGGGCCTTTGCGCGTGCGCGCGTTCGTATGTGTGCGCTGACCACGGACCGGAAGGCCGCGACGGTGACGCAGGCCGCGATAGCAGCCCAGATCCATCAGACGCTTAATATTGATTGCGGTTTCGCGGCGAAGATCGCCTTCAACCGTGTAATCGCGGTCGATGGCTTCGCGGATTTGAAGCACCTCTGCGTCCGTGAGCTGGTTGACCCGACGCGGCGCGTCGATGCCGACTTTTTCACAGATTTCCTTGGCTTTGGCTTGGCCAATGCCGTGAATATATTGAAGGGCGATCACCACGCGCTTGTTCGTGGGGATGTTAACGCCTGCGATACGGGCCAATGCGGCTCTCCAAAACCCATAGACAGCACTCCAAGAGCGGCTTTTGGCCGTCCCGGGCGCTGGCAATCTTCGCGAAAGGCGGTGTTTAACTTCCGCCGCCAACTACGTCAATGCTCGAAGCCAAGGAGTTTCCACCTTAGCGCCGAATTATTCGCCCATTTGGCCCCTTGCGGGACCGATCCGGGCCAGATCGGCGTTCGCTGCGCTTAACGCGCCCCGTCCACCGCTTGTCCGACTGCCTTGGCCACCGTTTCCACGTCAGCCATGCCGTCCAGTTTAACCACTTTGCCGGTCTTCTCGTAAAAGGCGACCAGCGGTTCGGTCTGTTCTTTATATTTCTGTAGGCGGACCTTGTAGGTCTCAGGATTGTCGTCCGCCCGGCCCTCTTCCTTGAAACGCTTTTCGATGCGGCCCAACAGAGCGCTTTCGTCGACGCCAAGCAGAATGACCAGATCAATGCTCTGACCATGACGGGCCAAAACCGCGTCCAGCGCTTCGGCCTGCGGAACCGTGCGTGGGAAGCCGTCGAAAATAAAGCCCGTCGCGTCTTTGCGCGTATCCAATTGCTCTTCGATCAGCGCGATCACGATCTCATCAGAGACCAGCGAACCGGAATCCATGATCGCGGCGACGCGATTGCCCAGTTCGGTTCCGGCGGCCCGCGCAGCGCGCAGCATGTCGCCAGTTGATAATTGGACAAAGCCGCGCTCCGAAACGAGCTTCTTGGCTTGAGTGCCCTTGCCGGCGGCAGGCGCGCCGAAAAGAACCAGGTTCATCTGTCTTTCCCCCGCAATTTGCTGCGCCGGATCAAGCCTTCATATTGGTGCGCCAAGAGATGCGATTGCATTTGCGCGACCGTGTCCATCGTCACCGAGACCACGATCAGAAGCGAAGTGCCGCCCAGATAGAAGGGGATCTTGTAATACGCGATCAGGAATTCCGGCAGCAAACAGACCAGCGTGATGTAGATGGCGCCGATCACGGTCAGACGAGTCAGCACGTAATCGAGATATTCGGCCGTCTTTTTGCCCGGACGGATGCCTGGCAGGAACCCGCCATATTTGCGTAAGTTGTCCGCCGTCTCTTCCGGATTGAACACGACCGACGTGTAGAAAAAGCAGAAGAAAATGATCAGCGCCGCATAGGCCAGCATATAGCCGGGCTGGCCGTGCGCGATGATGCCGACAATGCCTTGAAGCCAGGATGGCGTCGAATTGGGATTAAAGCTTGCGAACGTGTGCGGCAGCAACAAGAGCGACGACGCGAAGATCGGCGGAATAACGCCAGCTGTGTTGATCTTCAGCGGCAGGAACGAGCTGTCGCCTTGGAACATGCGGTTGCCAACCTGTCGTTTCGGATACTGGATCAGCAACCTTCGCTGCGACCGTTCGATGAAGACGATCAGGAAGATCACGCCGGCGACCAGTGCGATAATCAGGAACAGCTGGAAGAAGTTCAAATTGCCGGTGCGGCCCAATTCCAATGTTTGCAAGATGGCGCGCGGCAAGGAAGCGACGATGCCCGCGAAGATAATCAGCGACGAGCCGTTGCCGACGCCGCGTGCGGTGATCTGCTCACCCAGCCACATCACGAACATGGTGCCGCAAACCAATGTCGCCACGGTCGAGATGCGGAAGAACCAGCCCGGATCCATGACGACGCCGGCGGAATTTTCTAAGCCAACCGAAATGCCGTAGCCCTGAAAAACCGCCAAAGCGACCGTCAGCCAGCGTGTATATTGATTGAGCTGTTTGCGGCCCGCCTCGCCTTCCTTCTTGAGCTTTTCCCAAGACGGAATGGCGGTCGTCATCAGCTGCACGATGATCGACGCGGAAATGTACGGCATGATGTTCAAGGCGAACACGGCCATGCGTTCGACGGCGCCGCCGGCGAGCATGTTGAACATGCCCAGGATACCGCCTTGCTGGCTTTGGAACGCGCTGGCGAACGCCGCCGGATCAATGCCGGGCAACGGAATGTAGGTGCCCAGGCGATAAACGACCAACGCGCCCAGTGTGAACCAGATACGCTTTTGGAGCTCGGTGGCCTTTGCAAAAGCGCCGAAGTTCAGATTAGCGGCGAGTTGTTCCGCAGCTGACGCCATGAGCGAGCGCTCTCCCTGTTACTCAACACACGCGCAAGCTAGCCGGTTTCCCGGACAATTGCGCTCGGGCCGCTTTCAGGAAAAGTGTGAAGCGGTTTTCCGTCCGAAAGCGGCCCTGTTTGACCTTGTGCATCTTCGGACGCAAAACCGGTACCCACTTTTGCTGAAGATGCACTAGGCTTCAGCAGCTGCGGCTGCGACTTTAATCGAGCCGCCAGCTTTTTCGACGGCAGCGATTGCCGAAGCAGTCGCGCCGGTCAATTCCAACTGAACCTTCGCCTTCAGCGCGCCCTTGCCGAGCAGGCGGACGCCATCATGGATGCGACGAACCAAACCGGCCTTTTGCAAAGCGGCTTCATTGATCACGCCCTTGGCGTCCAGTTTGCCTTCGTCGATCGCCTTTTGCAGACGCGACAGGTTGATCCAGGCGAACGTATCCGGACGATGCTTGTTGAAGCCGCGCTTCGGTACGCGCATCTGGATCGGCATCTGACCGCCTTCGAAGCCCTTCAAGTGCACGCCGCGACGGGAGTTTTGGCCCTTGACGCCACGCCCGCAGGTCTTGCCCTTGCCGGAGCCAACGCCACGGCCGACGCGCGTCCGGTTCGGACGGGCGCCTTCATTATCGCTGAGCTCGTTGAGCTTCATCGTATTCTCTCCCGGCGAGTTCCCTCGCCCGATCAATCCCGGCTGACTTAGGAAGCCGGATTTACAATCTCAACCATATGCGCGACCGATGCGATCATCCCGCGCACAGCCGGCGTGTCTTCAAGTTCGCGAACGCGACCGACTTGACCCAGGCCAAGGCCCTTCAGCGTCAGGCGCTGACTGGCTTCGCGGCGGATCGGGCTGCCGGTCTGCTTTACAAAAAGCGTCTTTTTCTTCGCCATAATCGTATTCCCTAGGCTTCCGCCGACGCTTCGCCTTCGGCCGACGCGCCATCGCGGCGACGGCCGACAATGTCACCGACCTTCAAGCTACGCTTGTTGGCGATTTGACGTGGCGAAACCTGCTTGCTCAAGCAATCGATCGTCGCGCGCACCATGTTGTAGGGGTTCGACGAGCCTTGCGACTTGCCGACGACATCCTGCACGCCGAGCACTTCGAGAACGGCGCGCATCGGACCACCCGCGATCAAGCCGGTGCCTGGAGGGGCGGCGCGCAGCAGAACCTTGCCTGCGCCCCAACGGCCATTGCCGTCATGGTGCAGCGTACGGCCTTCGCGCAGCGGAACCCGGATCATCGTTTTCTTCGCTTCATCGGTGGCTTTGCGGATCGCGTCCGGCACTTCGCGCGCCTTGCCGTGACCAAAACCGATGCGGCCTTTTTGATCGCCCACAACGACCAGCGCGGCGAAGCCGAAACGCTTGCCGCCCTTTACCGTGGTCGAGACCCGGTTGATTGCGACCAAGCGGTCGACAAACTCGGAATCCCGCTCTTCAGTACGACGCGCCATGAATGCGGCTCCCGATTAAAAGTTAAGGCCGCCCTCACGGGCGGCGTCGGCCAGGGCTTTCACCCGGCCGTGATAAATGTACGAGCCGCGGTCGAACACGACGTCTTTCAGACCCTTTTCGAGAGCCCGCTTGGCGATCAACTTGCCGACGGCTTCCGCCGCAGACTTGTCGGCGCCGGACTTCTTGTCAGACCTGAAGTCTTTTTCGAGGGTTGAGGCGGCAGCGAGCGTAACGCCGTTCACATCGTCGATGATCTGCACCGAGATGTTTTTGGCGGAACGCGCAACCGTCAGACGCGGACGTCCGCTCGCCAGTTTCTTGAGACGCGAACGTACGCGGCGAGCGCGACGTGCCGAAGGAGAGAGAGATCCAACCATGGCTTACTTCTTCTTGCCTTCTTTGCGGCGGACGACTTCGCCGGCGAACTTCACACCCTTGCCCTTGTAAGGCTCAGGCGGACGATAGGAGCGAATTTCCGCCGCGGTTTGACCGACCGCTTGCTTGTCGATGCCGCTGATTTTGATTTCAGTCGGTTTCGGCGTTTCGATCTTTACGCCGGCCTTCGGCGTGTATTCGACGTCGTGGCTGTAGCCGAGCTGCAGAACCAGGACCGAGCCCTTCATCTGCGCGCGATAGCCGACGCCCGTCAGTTCAAGGTTCTTTTCAAAACCCGTGGTCACGCCAGCGACGTTGTTGGCGACGATCGAACGCGCCATGCCCCACATCGCGCGAGCGCGTTGCGAGTCGTTGCGCGGCGACAGGGTGAGCTCGTTATTCTCGAGCTTCGCCAGCACCTCTTCGATCAGCGTGATGGAAAGTTCGCCCTTGGGCCCCTTCACCTTCACGTCCTGACCGCTGACGGTCACGGTCGCCCCTTGCGGGACTGGGATTGGTTTTTTGCCGATGCGCGACATGGCGCTTGCCTCTTAGTAAACGCGGAAGAGGATTTCGCCGCCGACGTTTTGAGCCCGGGCGTCCGCATCCGACATCACGCCCTTCGGCGTGGACAGAACGGAAATGCCGAGCCCGTTACGCACGAGCGGGAGATCCTTGACCGCCGAATAAACGCGGCGGCCGGGTTTGGACACGCGCTTGATCTCAGAGATCACGGGCGCGCCCTCGAAATATTTCAGCTGAATTTCCAGCTCACGGCGGCCGTCCTTTTCGATCTGGGCGAAGCTACGGATGTAGCCTTCGCGCTCCAGAACGACGAGAACGTTCTCGCGCAACTTTGAAGTCGGCGACACGACGTTCGGCCGCCCGCGCAATTGCGCGTTGCGGATCCGCGTCAGCATATCACCTAAGGGGTCGGTCAGATTCATCTTCGAATGCCCCTTACCAGCTCGACTTAACCATGCCCGGGATCAGACCCTGGCTTGCGTGATCGCGCAGCGCGATCCGCGACATTTTCAGTTTGCGATAGAACGCCCGCGGACGGCCCGACACTTCGCAGCGATTGCGAATGCGCGTTGGGCTGGAGGCCCGCGGCAATTGGGCCAGTTTCAGGCGAGCCTCGAAGCGCTCTTCCAGCGGACGAGCTTCATCAAGGATGACCGCCTTCAAACGGGCGCGCCGGGCGGCGTATTTTGCAACGAGCTTTTCGACGCTCTTGTTGCGGTTAACTGCGCTTTTCTTTGCCATGCCCGGCTCCTAGTTCCGGAACGGGAAGTTGAATTCACGCAAAAGCGCCTTCGCTTCTGCGTCACTTCTCGCCGTCGTGCAGACGATAATGTCCATGCCCCAGATCGTATCGACCTGGTCGTAGTTGATTTCCGGGAACACGATGTGTTCCTTGACGCCCATGGCGTAATTGCCGCGGCCGTCGAAGCTCTTGCCGTTCAGTCCGCGGAAGTCCTTCACGCGCGGCAACGCAATCGTCACCAGGCGGTCGAGGAATTCGTACATGCGGTCCTTGCGAAGGGTGACCTTGCAGCCGACCGTCATGTTTTCACGCAGTTTGAAGCTTGCGATCGACTTCTTGGCTTTCGTCGGCGCCGGCTTCTGGCCGGAGATCGCCGTCAGCGCCGCGATGGCCGACTGCACCTTCTTGGAATCCGCAACAGCTTCGCCCACGCCCATATTGATCACAACTTTATCAA
>JBEVJO010000384.1:0-6381 GCA_040510175.1 Caulobacterales bacterium | reverse complement strand
CCTTTGCCGCCGCGCGGCACGATGATGTCGATGGCGCCGTTCAAGCCTTTCAGCATTTCGCCAACGGCAGCGCGATCCGACACCGGCACAATCTGGATGGCGTCGGCAGGCAGACCGGATTTCTCCAGCCCTTCCGCAAGCGCGGCGTGAATGGCGCGCGACGAACGCGTGGATTCCGAACCACCGCGCAGGATCGCGGCGTTCCCTGCGCGCAGCGATAGGGCGCCCGCATCCGCCGTCACATTGGGCCGGCTTTCATAGATGATGCCGATGACACCAAGCGGCACGCGCACGCGCGCGATTTTCAAACCATTGGGACGGTCCCATTCCGCCATCTTGGCGCCGACGGGATCAGCAATATTGGCGACCACTTCAACGCCCGCCGCCATGCCTTCGACGCGCTTTGCGTCCAGCAGCAGCCGGTCCAGCATCGCGGCGTCAAGGCCATTGGCGCGCGCCTGCTCCATGTCGATCGCATTGGCTTCCAGGATCGCGGGCGCATGGGCGCGGATCGCCATCGCCATCGCGTGCAAAGCGCGCGTGCGATCCTCGGCGCTCGCCTTTTGCAAGGCCGGCAACGCCGCGCGGGCGCGCTTGCCCATATCGAGCATCAGGGCTTGGATATCAGCGTTTTGGGCAGGTGCGTTCATGGCGGCGTCCAATCTTCGGTCGGCGAGACCGAATAACAGATATATTCAGTGTCCAGTCAAAACCAAATCGTCGGCATGGACCAAGGCCGCGCCGGCGGCATAGCCCAAAGCCGCCTCGATGGCGTCGGATTTCAAACCGCGGATTTTCTGCGCATCCTCGGAATCGTAGCGCGCAATGCCACGTGCGATCTCATCGCCGTCCGGCGTGACGATGCGTACCGCATCGCCTTTTTCAAACGCGCCGGTGATTGAGGTGACGCCCGCCGGCAAAAGGCTCGCGCCTTTTTTCAACGCATTGACCGCGCCGGCGTCAACGCCGATTGCGCCTTGCGGCGCCAGCGATCCAGCGATCCAGGCTTTGTAGGCCGCACGTGGTTCGGACGAGGGAATGAACCATGTCGCAAGCCCGCCTTCCGCCAAACGCGCCAAAGGATGCGGTTGGTCGCCTTTGGTCACGGCCGTGGCGCAGCCGCCGGGAAACGCGATCTTGGCGGCGTCGATTTTGGTGCGCATGCCGCCTGAGCCGACCCCGGAAGTCACATTCACGCCGCCGGCCATTGCTTCGATAAAGGGCGTGATCTTGCGCACCACCGGCACATGTTTGGCGTCTGGATTGCGGCGCGGATCCGATTCGTAGAGGCCATCGACGTCCGACAGCAGAATCAGCGCGTCGGCTGAAATCATCTGCGCCACGCGCGCCGCCAGACGATCATTATCGCCGTAGCGCATTTCGACGGTCGCGACCGTATCGTTCTCATTGATGATGGGGACCGCGCCGAGCGCGAGCAAAGTTTCCAGCGTAGCGCGGCCGTTCAGCCAGCGGCGGCGGACTTCGGTGTCGTCCGGCGTGAGCAGCGCCTGCGCGACCGGAACGCCATGCGCCGCAAAGGCCTCTTCCCAGGCGCGCATCAATTTGGGCTGACCCACGGCGGCGGCGGCCTGTTTTTCTTCCAAAGCGGGCGTGCGCGAAAGCTTTAACGTTCTACGCCCAAGCGCCGTGGCGCCGGAAGACACGATCACGACTTTCTGACCGCGCGCCCGCGCCGCAACGATGTCAGAGGCTAGCGTGGCCAGCCAAGCGCGCGCAGGTTCGCCGGTTTCCCAATCAACCAGCAACGCCGAGCCGATCTTGATCACCAAGCGTTTTGCGGTCTTTAGCGGATTGAGACTTTGATCCTCGGTCAGGGCGTCCATTCGTGCGCCTCCTGATCTTCGACTTCACCCTCGCGCGCTTTGCGGATCGCCTTGAGGACCGTGAAGAGCGTCTCGCGCACGTTCTTGCCGGTCGCGCCGGAAATGAGCACCGGCTTTTTACGCGCGGCCTTTTGCAAAGCGGCGGATTTTTCTTCGATCTCTTCTTCGGTAAGCGAGTCAATCTTATTGAGCGCGACAATTTCGGGTTTTTTATCGAGGCCCTCGCCATACGCCTTCAATTCGCGGCGCACGGTTTTGTAGGAGGCGACTACATCCTCTTCTGTGCCATCGATCAAATGCAGCAAACAGGCGCAGCGCTCGACGTGGCCCAAAAAGCGGGTGCCAAGACCCGCGCCGTCCGCGGCGCCTTCGATCAGACCGGGAATGTCGGCAAGGATGAATCGCGCATCGCCATCCAGATCCACAACGCCCAGATGCGGATGCAAAGTGGTGAAAGGATAGGACGCGACCTTCGGTGTAGCGGCGGAAGACGCGCGCAGAAAAGTGGATTTCCCGGCATTGGGCAAACCGATCAAGCCGGCGTCGGCGATCAGTTTCAAGCGCATCCAGATCCAGCGCTCTTCACCTTCCTGGCCGGGATTGGCGCGGCGCGGCGCCTGGTTCACGGGGCCTTTGAAATGGGCGTTGCCGAAGCCGCCATTGCCGCCTTTGGCGAGCAGAATACGCTCTCCCTCCACCGACATGTCGGCGATCAGCGTTTCCTGATCTTCTTCGAAAAGCTGCGTGCCCACGGGCACTTTCAAAACGATGTCGTCGGACTTGGCGCCATGCCGGTCGCGGCCTGAACCGTCGCCGCCTTTGCGCACCTTGAAGTGCTGCTGGTAGCGATAATCGATCAGGGTGTTGAGGCCTTCGGTCGCTTCGACCCAAACGTCGCCGCCGCGGCCGCCGTCCCCGCCATCGGGGCCGCCGTATTCGATAAACTTCTCACGCCGGAACGACACGCAGCCATTGCCGCCGTCGCCGGAGCGCACAAACACCTTTGTCTGGTCGAGAAATTTCATCGGTACAGTTTCAAATACACAGGGAGCGAGACGTTTAGCACGCCCCGCTCCCTTAACGCACAAGGATTAGAGGAGGCTTACTCCGCCGCTATGCCGAAGCCATCCGGCTCCGGACCGCGGATGTAATCCACGCTCGGGATTTTCGCCAAACGCGCCAGCGAGAACAATTGCAGCGTCTCGCCCGTCGGTTTGAAGCCGACCTTCTCCAACACCCGCCCGGACGCGGGGTTATCGAAAAAGCGGCGCGCCGCGACGGTGCGGGCGCTCATGGCGTCGTCCCACCAGCCGAGCAACGCCTTCGCCGCTTCAGTCGCGAAACCCTTGCCCCAGAACGGTTTGCCGATCCAATAGCCGAACTCCCAATTGTCGTTCGCGCCGGCATGAAATCCAGCGGCGCCGATCAAGCCCTCGCCCGGCAAGGTAATGGCGAACGGCATGTCCTTGCCGCGCGCACGGCCGGCTTCGGTCAGCATGATGAAGCCTTCCGCCGCGAGCTTCGGGTAGGGGTGCGGCATCGACGACGTCATTTTGGCGACGTCGAAATCACCAGCCAGGCGCGCAATGTTCGCCGCGTCGTCGTTTTCAAACGCGCGCAACGCCAGACGCTGAGTATCGATGATTGGTGTTCTCGACCGCATCGCGGCCTCCTTTTGTTTGGGTCGCCTCTCACTCGAGACAGCAGCGCAGACTGCTTTCAGGAAAAGTGTGGAGCGGTTTTCCGTCCGAAAGCAGTCCGATTTAAAATTCGTGCGGTTCCGGACACAAAACCGGACTCCACTTTTGTTGGAACCGCACGCGCGCAGGAGAAAATAAAAAGGGGACCGGCGTACCGGTCCCCTGCGCATTACGAGTTCCGGATCGCCATTTTGTGGCGGCCCGGACCTTATTTCAGTTCCGAACCGCTATTCTGCAGCCTCAGCCATCGGCTTTACCGATACGAAACAATTCTCATCACGCTTACGTTCGAAAGAGACGATTCCGTCGGCGGTCGCGAAGAGCGTATGGTCGCGGCCAAGGCCGACATTGGCGCCTGGATGGAATTTGGTGCCGCGCTGACGCACGATGATGCCGCCAGCATTGATGGTCTGGCCGCCAAATACTTTGACGCCGAGGCGCTTGCCGGCCGAGTCACGGCCGTTGCGGGATGAACCGCCTGCTTTTTTGTGAGCCATGGTGTGTGCTCCTTAGTTCTTGGCGCCGGAGGCGAGGATCTCGGTGATCCGCACTACGGTTTCAAACTGGCGATGGCCGTTTTTGCGGCGGTAGGTCGAACGGCGTGTCTGCTTGAAGACCTTCACCTTCTCGCCCTTGCGCTGCTCAAGCACTTCACCGCGCACTTGCGCGCCGGCGATGCGCGGCAGACCAACCGTGACGGCGGCGCCTTCGCCGACCATCAGAACGGTGTCGAAATTGACGGTTTCGCCGGCATTGACGCCATCGATCTTTTCGACCGCAACAACGTCCTTCGCCGCGACCTTATATTGCTTGCCGCCCGTCTTGATGACCGCGAACATCGGTCTGCTCCCACAGGAAAACCGCGAAACCGGCGAGAAACCCGCCTTAACCGCGAAAAATGTCCAAAAACGCAAAAAATTATACGCCCGCACGGACCCCGTGCGGGCGAGAGGCGGGGATGTAGCGTCGGAAGGGGGCCTAAGTCAATCCAGAAAGGGCCGGTTTGGGGCGAAAACTGCCGCCGGAAACCATACTGGCCGGCCTGCTTAGGGCCGGTCCTTGAACAGCCGGAAATGGCTGGTCTCGGCGGCGGCCAGCATATCCGTATCGCCGTCACTGTCGCCATAGGCCAGATCCAGGCGAACGGCCTCGCCCAAAAGCTCGCCCAGGCGCCGCACCTTTTCCGGCCCACGGCAGTTCAACCCCTCCAAGCGCCCCGTCACCCGGCCCTTGTGAACCTGCATGCGAGTCGCCACCAACTCGAGATTTTCCGTCTGAGCCCAAGCGTGCGGGACGAATTCCGGCGAAGCCGTCACCAAAAGCACCCGATCGCCCGCCGCGACGTGGGCGCGCAGCGCGGCGACGCCGGCAGGGCGCAAGATGCGCGGCAGGACTTTGGCGGCGAACCGCTTGGAATCCATCTCCAGGGTTTCCGCCGGCACGCCTTTGATAAACCGGCGCAGCGCCGCTTGCTTGATCTGCCCGCGATTCAACAGCCGCAGCGCATAGGCCAAGGCATAGGGGATCAGCAAAATGCCGATAAAGGCAGCTTTTAAGACCCCTGCCCGCCAAATCAAAAACTGAGTCAGGGTGTCCTTGGTCGTCAGCGTGCCGTCGAGATCGAAGGCGACGATGCGCGGCGCGGGTTTGGGTTGGGGCGCTGTCAATCGTCGCTCGCTTCGGAAGCTTTATAGCTGAAGGTCAAATACAGGAGCGCCAGATAAATCCCAGCCGTCATCGCCCAACCGGCCCAGACCCCTACACTGACGTCGCCGGACGTCACGAAGCTATCAAGGCCAAAGTATTGTGTGGTCGGCGGCGGCAGAGCGTCCCGGTGCGGCAGCTTATGAAGAGCGCCGAGGACCCCGCTGGTCGTCCGCTCGACCGCAACGGAAGTAATGCCCAAAAAAGCCAAAGCGCCGCTGAAAAACGCGAACGCCACCAGCCGCATCAAAAACGGAGCCCTGTTCAGGAAGTAATGAAGGGCGCCGATATAAACGGACACGATAGTGAAATAGAGCGCCACGATATCCAGGATGGCCCCAGTACTATCGAGCGACAGCGCTATCAGGTCCGTTTCGGTCACGTGCGCTCCCACGATGCGCACTAGGATTAACGCAGGAATTGCCCTTGCCCAAGCCAAATCCAGAGCCGATATAGCGGGCGGAGGCTGGCGGTGGGCGGAGTCCTCGCCAACCCGGTCAGGTCCGGAAGGAAGCAGCCGTAACGAGTTTTGCTTCGGGTCGCTGTCAGTCTCCGCTTTTACGTAAATCGGCATTCAGCGTTTGGGGTCCGCTCGTTTTGGGCCCATATAGACGCTTATCCACAAAAGGCCGGGCCTGTGGACGCGCCGCCTTTGCGGCAAACGCTTGGCCCCCTTAAGATTGCGCCATGTCCGATATGTTCAATTCCCAGGGCGATGACGGTGACCAGTCGCCAGGCCTGTTCGGCGAACCGACCAAGTCCGAAGGCGCCTATACCGTCCTGGCGCGCAAATACCGGCCCAAGACATTCGCCGATCTGATCGGCCAGGACGCCATGGTGCGCACCCTGGAAAATGCTTTCGCCACGGGCCGTATCGCACATGCCTTCATGCTCACCGGCGTGCGGGGCGTCGGCAAGACCACGACGGCGCGCTTGCTGGCCCGGGCGCTGAACTACCGGCGCGGCGACATCAAGGAGCCAACAATCCAGCTCGACCCCTTGGGTGAGGACTGCAAAGCCATCATGGCCTCCAGCCATCCCGACGTGCTGGAAATGGACGCCGCCTCCCGCACCGGCATCAACGACATCCGCGAAATCCTGGACAGCGTGCGCTACGCGCCGTCCATGGCGCG
>JBEVJO010000383.1:0-5625 GCA_040510175.1 Caulobacterales bacterium | reverse complement strand
GGATAGCGCGGCGTCTGCGCAGAAGCCCGAAGTGGTGATCGAGGCGATGTCCTCAATTATGCGCAACTCCTACGCCAATGTGCATCGCGGCTTGCACACGCTGGCGAATGAATCGACGACTCATTTTGAAGCGGCCCGCCGCGCAGTCGCGCAATTCCTGAACGCCGCAAACGTTGATGAGATCGTTTTCACGAAGTCGGCGACCGAAAGCATCAATCTGGTCGCATCGAGTTTGGGCGCTTCTTTACGCGAAGGTGACGAGATCCTCATCACTGAGATGGAGCATCACGCCAATATCGTGCCATGGCACTTTTTGCGTGAACGCAAAGGCGTGGTGCTGAAATGGGCGCCGATCCTAGATGATGGAACGCTAGATCTTGCGGCCTTGGAGAAGATGATCAGCCCACGCACCAAAATGGTCGCGGTCTCTCACATGTCCAATGTACTCGGAACCATCAATCCCGTTACCGAAATTGTCGCTATGGCGAAAGCCAAGGGCGCTCTCACGCTGATCGACGGCTGCCAGAGCGCGGTTCATCTGCCCGTCGATGTGCAAGCGATCGGCAGCGATTTCTTCGTTTTTTCAGCCCATAAGGTTTATGGTCCGACCGGTATTGGCGTCCTTTATGGACGCGCCGAAGCGCTCGCTGCTTTGCCCCCTTATCAAGGCGGCGGCGAGATGATCGGCGAAGTTACGCAGGACTCCGTTACATACGCTGAACCGCCGCATCGCTTTGAAGCCGGCACCCCGGCCATCATTGAATCGGCGGGTCTTGAAGCTGCTCTGAATTGGCTAACCGCGTTGGATCGCAAAGCCGTCTTGCAGCACGAAGAGCGTCTGTATCATCGCGCTTTTGAGAAGCTCTCGGGTCTGAACTGGATTAATGTTCACGGCACTGCGGCGCGCAAGGGCTCGATCCTGGCGTTCAGCATGCAGGGCGCCCATCCGCATGACGTCGCGCAAATCCTCGATCGTCGGGGCGTTGCAGTTCGCGCCGGACATCATTGCGCTCAGCCGTTGATGAAGCGCCTCGGCGTGAGCGCAACAGCGCGCGCTAGTTTCGCGCTCTATAATACCGAGCAAGAAGTCGATGCATTTGTCGAAGCCCTCATTGCAGCCCGTAAGATACTCCTATGACCGATCAAAACCCCACTGATCTACAAGCCGCAGAAATTACCGTTCACAACGGCGCGGAGCCGTTGCCGCAGGCCGAACTCGACAGGCTCACGGACGACATCATCGCGGCGCTGAAGACTGTCTATGACCCGGAAATTCCGGCGGACATCTATGAACTCGGTCTGATCTACAAGGTCGACGTAAGCGACGACCGTGAAATCACGATCGAAATGACGTTGACCGCACCCGGATGCCCAGTGGCCGGCGAAATGCCGACCTGGGTTGAGCAGGCGGTCTCCCGCGTTGATAGCGTAAAATCCGTGAAGGTTGAAATGACGTTCGATCCGCCGTGGACGCCCGCGCGGATGTCGGATGAGGCCAAACTCGCGATGAATATGTTCTAGGCGCGGCGTCTGACCGCATTCTAAGTCCTGCGGGGGGACTTGCATCACGGCTCGGACCGGGCCATTCCCGCGCCAAAGATTCATCCGTGATCAGTTTGGGGAACAATTTATGACCGCTATCGTCGACATCGCCGCGCGAGAAATCCTGGATAGCCGGGGCAATCCAACCGTCGAAGTCGATGTGCGTCTGGAAGATGGTTCTTTGGGCCGGGCGGCTGTTCCATCCGGCGCATCGACCGGCGCTCACGAAGCAGCCGAAAAGCGCGATGGCGACAAATCTCGTTATGGCGGTAAGGGCGTACGCCAGGCGGTATTGGCTGCCGAAGGAGAAATCTTCGACGTGCTTTCCGGCCTGGACGCGGAGGATCAGCGGCGCATCGATCAGATGATGATCGATCTGGACGGAACCCCAAACAAGTCCCGTCTCGGCGCGAACGCTATCCTCGGCGTTTCGCTTGCCACCGCGAAGGCTGCTGCCGCATCGCGCGGCCTGCCGCTCTACAGATATATAGGGGGCGTCAGCGCGCGGACATTGCCGGTGCCGATGATGAATATCGTCAATGGCGGCGCCCACGCGGACAATCCGATCGATATCCAAGAATTTATGATTATGCCATTTGGCGCTGAGTCGATTGCTGATGCCGTCCGCATGGGCGCAGAAGTTTTCCAAGCGCTGAAAAAGGCGCTGAAGGACGAAGGCCACAATACTAATGTTGGCGATGAGGGCGGCTTCGCGCCAAACTTGGCGTCGGCCGATGCGGCGCTGAGCTTTATCATGAAGTCGATCGAAGCCGCCGGCTACAAACCGGGCGTCGACATTGCTTTGGCTCTCGACTGCGCATCGACGGAATTCTTCTCCGGCGGCAAATATTCGCTGCACGGCGAGGGGAAGACTTTGGACCCGGAAGGTATGGCGAATTATCTGGCGGACCTCGTGGCGCGTTATCCGATCGTATCGATCGAAGATGGTATGTCAGAAGACGATTTCGAAGGCTGGAAAATCCTGACTGAAAAAATTGGCTCCAAGTGCCAACTTGTCGGCGACGATCTGTTCGTGACGAATCCCAAGCGCCTGTCGGATGGCATCGGACTTGGATTGGCGAACTCCATCCTGGTGAAGGTCAATCAGATCGGCTCTTTGTCCGAGACGCTGGACGCCGTCGATATGGCGCATCGCGCGGGCTACACGGCGGTGATGTCGCATCGTTCTGGCGAGACGGAAGATGCGACGATCGCGGATTTGGCGGTGGCGACGAATTGCGGTCAGATCAAAACCGGCTCGCTGGCGCGCTCCGACCGGCTCGCGAAATACAATCAGTTGATCCGCATCGAAGGTGAGTTATCCGATCAGGCAGCCTATCCCGGATGGTCAGCGCTCAAGCAAAAGCCGATGTAAGGGCAAAATAAGACGTCCGCAGCGCTGGTTGTGGATAACGCCGCGCGTTCTGTATTTGGTGCCTTATCTGAGATGAATCCCCAAGCACTTGCAAAGATAGACTTCCATAAAATCTAAAAGAGTCAAGATTCTGCGTTTTAAGAATTTGTTAGGGTTTCTCGATTCTAACCGCATGATTCGTGCGGGGCGCTCGGTTGGACATCAGATCAAATTGGCCAGTTTTGGCGGTTGGAATTGGCATCGTTTACTTTGCCTCGAACGCCGTCATTGGCGACCAGGGGTTGGCCAAATGGGCCGACCTGCAGCGCCGCCAGGAACGCCTGCAGACTGAATTGGACGCTGCAACGCAAGAGCGCGCATTGCTCGACGACCGCGCCGCTAAGCTCAAAGCGGGCCGGTTGGATCTCGACCTCGTCGATGAGCGCGCGCGCGAATTGCTGGGCTATGCTCGCGCCGACGAAGTGATTCTCCTCCCATCCGGAGCCACGGGCGCGTCCAGCAAATCGGAATAGCTCGATCCTTTACTTGGCTGTAGACGCGGCTCCCGGACCGTACATATTGGGTTCAGACGCCGCCCAGTAGAGGATCGCAATGCCAGTGTCGAAGGCCATATCCCCAGAAGCGACCGGCGATGAACTGATGAAGTTCTATCGCGACATGCTGTTGATCCGCCGCTTCGAGGAGCGCGCAGGGCAAATCTACGGCATGGGTCTGATCGCGGGTTTTTGCCATCTCTATATCGGGCAGGAAGGCGTGGTTGTCGGCATGCAGGCCGCGCTCGAAGAGGGCGACCAGGTTATCACCGGTTATCGCGATCACGGCCATATGCTGGCCTGCGGCATGGACCCGAAAGGCGTCATGGCTGAGTTAACGGGCCGTGAGGGCGGTTACTCGCGTGGCAAGGGCGGCTCGATGCATATGTTCAGCCGGGAGAAGAATTTTTTTGGCGGGCACGGAATCGTCGGCGCCCAAGTCTCGCTGGGGACTGGCCTTGGTTTCGCCAATAAATATAACGAAAACGGTCGCGTCGCCGTGGTGTATTTCGGGGACGGGGCCGCCAATCAAGGCCAAGTGTTCGAAAGCTTCAACATGGCAGCGTTGTGGAAGTTGCCCGTAGTGTATGTGATTGAGAATAATCAGTATGCGATGGGTATGTCGCTAGAGCGATCATCCGCTGAAACGCATCTTTTCCGGCGTGGCGCGAGTTTCAATATTCCCGGCGATGAAGTGGACGGCATGGATGTCTTAGCGGTCCGCGAAGCCGGCCGTGATGCTGTAGCCGCAGCGCGCGCAGGAAACGGCCCGCGTATCCTTGAAATGAAGACATACCGCTATCGCGGCCACTCGATGTCCGATCCGGCCAAGTATCGCACCCGCGACGAAGTGGATGCCGTGCGGGAAAAGCGGGATCCCATTGAACATGTAAAGAAGCTTTTGCTCGACGGCGCTATCGCCGATGAAGCTGGCCTTAAGCAGATCGATCAAGAGATTAAAGCGATTGTCAGTGAGGCGGCTGAATTCTCGCAAACGAGCCCAGAACCCAGCCTGGATAGCCTGCTGGAAGATGTCTACTTGCCGGCTTGACGTCCGGCGCTTAGTCGGCGCTGAAGGTTCAGCGCTTAATTTAAACAGGGAGTGAAGCATGAAGTTTCGAGTTTTGACGATTGGCGCCTGCATCATGGCAGTGGCCTCCGCCGCTCCGGCCATGGCCGGCACGATCAACGGGACCGAGATCGCGGGCGGGAAGTACGCCAGCTCCAAGTGCAAGGCGCCACCCGCCGCAGGTCTAGTTGTTCGTTCCATCAAATCTACTAACGCTTTTGCCAAGGCTGCGGCTGCTCATAACGAATATGCCGCGGCGGCGGACGACTACCGGAAATGTAGAGTCGAAGAATTGACCGCGGATCAAAATACGATGGTCAGCAGCACCCAAGCGGATATCGACGCGGTCGTCAAAGCTGTGAAAGACGAAGAGAACGAACTCCTCGCCAAGAAGAAAGAACTTGAGCACTGATATCTTAGTCCGCGCATGAAGTTTAAGGGCGTGCTGCAATGCAGCACGCCCTTTTTATTTGCTGCGTCTCCGGCGCTTTGCATTTTCGCCCACGCCATTTGCGAAAATATTTTCGATCCCTTGCATTTCGGACCGGACGCGGCGACTTTTGCCCCCGCAGCGCGTTGAGCTGGATTATGGGCGGTTCATGTCGATTCAAGTATTGATGCCAGCACTGTCTCCGACCATGGAAGAAGGCACGATCGCCAAATGGTTGGTGAAAGCCGGCGACCATATTAAACCAGGTGACATCATCGCGGAAATCGAGACCGACAAAGCGACAATGGAAGTCGAGGCCGTCGATGAAGGCGTGGTCTCGGAAATACTTGTGCCCGCCGGCACCCAGAATGTGAAAGTCAACGAGCCCATCGCAGTAGTTGCCGGAGACAACGCGGAGTCACAGCCAAAAGCGGAAGAACGCGACGTAAAGGCGAAGTCTGAAGCGACCGCGACAAAGCCCGTGAAAACCGAGGCCAAGCCGGAAGAGAAGAAGTCCAGTGTCGCCAAATCGGCGCCAGCGAAGCAACCCGGCGCCAGTGGAGATGCAGCAGCCACCACAGTGCGCGATGCTCTACGGGACGCCATGGCGGAGGAAATGCGCCGCGACCCCAATGTATTTTTGATGGGAGAAGAAGTCGGTCAGTATCAGGGCGCA
>JBEVJO010000382.1:0-6294 GCA_040510175.1 Caulobacterales bacterium | reverse complement strand
TTAAACGTCTACGCCAGCTACTCGACCGGCTTCAAAAGCGGTGGATTCCAATATGTGCCCTTCAGCAAGGCTCAAGCCGACACGCTATTCGACCCCGAAGATATCAAAGCCTACGAAGTTGGCCTTAAGTCCGAATGGCTGGATCGCCGCGTCAGGTTCAACGCGGCGGCGTTCCGCTACGACTACAAAGACCTCCAGGTGTCGCGAATCGTTCTCGTGGGCGCTGCGCCAATAAGCGTGATCACCAACGCAGCCGCGTCGAAAATCACCGGCCTTGATCTCGAACTCAACGCCAAGGCAACTGATTGGCTCGAACTGAACCTTGGCTACGGCTATCTCAACGCCAAGTATAAAAACTACATATTCAACGCCACGCAAGATTTTTCCGACACGCGCATGGTTCGAGCGCCCAAGCATACGATTAATGCTGGCGCTGAAATTCATTTCCCTGTGGCGGATGGCAATGTGCTGTTGGGCGCGGACTACTCATACCTGAGCAAATTCTTCCATGAACCCGGCGAAGGGAACGTCATCTATGGACCTGGAGTTCCGCTAACAGTGGAGAAGGGCTATGGCCTACTCAATTTGCGCGCTAGTTACGAACGCGGACCATTACGATTTACCGTTTACGGAACGAATGTCACCGACGAGAACTATCGCCGAACGGTGAACGCACTCGGCAGTTCGATCGTTGGCTTCGCTGGCCAACCGCGCATCGTGGGTGTGAAGCTTGGCTTTACTTATTAGAACTTTCTCCCGAGCAAAACCGAGGCGTCGCTACTATCAGAGCAGCGCAGCCTCAGAAGTCATTCCAGAGATAATCGAACGAGGATCAACGCTTTCCTTGGCGCTGCGCCGCGCCAATAACGGACTTTGACGGCGGGCGTAAGCGAGGCGTTTCAGTTGCGCCATCCGCAGGAACGGCGCCACCAAACGCCAGCGCGGCGAAATCGACTCCCCAGCGAAACTCCTCGGCGCTCACATGGGACAATTGTTTCGCCAAATAATTGACGGAGGCTTCAACCATTCCATCGACAAAAATCTGGCCCGCTTTTGTGAGCCGGACCACCTTTTCTCTGCCCGAGTCCGGGTTTTCAACCTGCTCCACCAAAGAAAGCGGTGGTTTCGACAATTCACGCAAAAGTTTTGAGATGTTTGAATTGCTAATTTCAAACCAGGTCGCGATCGAAAGTTCAATTTCCTTGCGTCGAACCCAGCCGCCAGCCTGCGCTTGCGAATACGTCAACCACAAGATGGCCGCTTGCTTGCGCGATATCCGCCCCTGGCACATCACGGTTTCCAGATCCATGCCGAGCCGATAATGCACGGGATAAAAGAAGTCCAAAAGCTCCCGTGAAAGAGCATAGTGCAGGTTTGATTTCTTGGTTTTCGCCAATTTAGAATCCTTCGAGGCCCGCAAAAAAGTCTCTGGCCTTCATCTACGGACTTCCCTCGATTGGAACCAAATGACACTGTTCCATCAGGAAATAGTATTTAAGTCAGCTATTCGGTATTGTCTTTAATTTCAAGGCGAAAGTGGGATTGCGCCGTAGCCGTTCGTTACAGACGCAACGCCATGACAAGCAACGCCTGCAGACCGAAGACGGCATTGAATACGCGAACAGTGGTGCGTGATAAAATGTATGATATCGTGATCATCGGCGGCGGCATCAATGGATGCGGGATTGCGCGTGACGCGGCGGGACGCGGCCTCTCGGTCTTGTTGATCGAGAAGGGAGATCTGGCGTCTGGGACATCGTCGGCCTCCACCAAGCTCATTCATGGCGGCCTACGGTACCTGGAGCATTTTGAGTTGCGGCTGGTCCGCGAAGCCTTAAGAGAGCGCGAGACGCTGCTGACAATGGCGCCCCACATCATCTGGCCGCTCCGCTTCGTATTGCCCTATGAACCCCATCTCAGGCCCGCTTGGATTCTCTCCTTGGGACTATGGCTCTATGATCATTTGGGCGGGCGGAAAATTTTGCCGGCCTCTACAAGAATCAATCTGCGCGATTCGGCGGCCGGACGTCCGCTCAAAGCAGGGTTCCCGTTCGCGTTTGAATATTCCGATTGCTGGGTCGACGATTCCCGCCTTGTGGTGCTGAACGCCATGGACGCGGCGGCGCGCGGAGCAAGGATTTTGACGCGCACTGAATTCGTCCATGCGCGCCGTGGCGCGGATCATTGGTCGATCGCCCTCAAGGATTCCGCCACGGGCGCCGCAAGCGCTTGCGCGGCGCGCATATTGATCAACGCCAGCGGCGCCTGGATGAATGACATTCTGGCGCATCGTCTGGACGCCTCCGTCCCGGCGCGCGTTCGGCTTGTAAAGGGCAGCCATATCGTCACGCCACGATTGTTCCATCACGATCGCGCCTACATTTTTCAGAATCCGGACGGCAGGATCATCTTCGCAATCCCTTACGAGCAAGACTTCACGCTTATCGGCACAACCGACATTGATTTTGAAGGCGACCCAGGCGACGCGATTATCTCAAACGCTGAGATCGATTATCTGTGCCATGCGGCGAGCGCCTATTTCGAAAAGCCGGTCACACCGGACATGGCGGTCTGGACCTATTCAGGCGTCAGACCGCTCATGGACAGAAACGGTACATCAGCCAAGGACGTGACCCGGGATTTTGTTCTCGAGCTACAGCACGATCGGACGAAGGCGGCCTTGTTGAACGTTTTCGGCGGCAAGATCACGACCTATCGCCGGCTGGCGGATGAGGCGCTCCGCAAAATCGGTCATGTCGTTCCCATGGGTAAAGCCTGGACCGCGTCCGCGCCGCTGCCGGGCGGAGATTTGCCAGTATCGGGAACCGCGCGCTTGGCGGCTGAACTTGCCCGTTCTTGCCAAGGCATCGACGCCGCGCTCGCCGCTCGGTTGGCGCGCACCTATGGAACGCGCGCTTGGCGCATCCTAGAGAGCGCAAAGACATTTGCAAACCTCGGCGAGCATTTTGGCGCCGGCCTGACCGCGCGTGAAGTCCGCTACCTCGTCGCGCACGAATGGGCGCGCACAATAGACGATATTCTCTGGCGCAGGACGAAACTGGGATTGCGTTTGAACGCGCGTGACCAGGACCGCCTTCGCGGCTGGCTCGTCAACGAAATCGATACGACAAATGCTTTAGGCGTGTGATTAGACTTGATCCGCGCGCGCAAGGAGCAAGCATGGACAAATATGTTCTAGCGATCGACCAGGGCACCACATCGAGTCGCGCGATCGTTTTCGATTCTCAGCTAAAAGTTCAGAGCGTCGCGCAACAGGAATTCACGCAACACTATCCGCATCCTGGCTGGGTTGAACACGATCCCGAAGAGCTTTGGACAACCACGCTGGAATCCTGCCGCAAGGCGATGGCGGAAGCCAAGATCGCCGCCTCCAGCATCGCCGCGATCGGTATCGCCAACCAGCGCGAAACCACAATCGTGTGGGACCGCGCGACCGGCGCCCCGATTTATCGCGCCATTGTTTGGCAGGACCGCCGCACCGCAGAATTCTGCGCCATGCTCAAAGATTCTGGCTTGGAAGCGTCGGTCGCCACCCAAACCGGTTTGTTACTCGATCCGTATTTTTCCGCGACAAAGATCGCCTGGATTCTCGACAACATCCCAAACGCACGCGCCGCCGCGGAGGCCGGAAAGCTCGCGTTCGGTACCGTCGACACATTTCTGATGTGGCGCCTGACAGGTGGGCGGGTGCACGCAACCGACGCCACCAACGCCAGCAGAACCTTACTCTACGACATCAACGAACGGTGTTTCAGCGCCGCGCTTCTCAATCTATTTCGCATTCCCGCCAGCATGCTTCCCGAGGTGCGCGACTGCGCCGACGATTTCGGCAAAACGCTCGTCGACCTCTTCGGAGCAAGCATTCCCATTACCGGCGTCGCCGGAGACCAACAGGCGGCGGCGATCGGGCAAGCCTGCTTTTCGCCTGGCATGGTGAAGTCGACTTACGGCACCGGATGTTTCGCATTGCTGAATACCGGCCCCACCCCGGTCTTTTCGAAAAGCCGGCTGCTCACAACAATTGCCTACAGCCTCAACGGACAAGTGACCTATGCGCTTGAAGGCTCCATCTTCATCGCCGGCGCGGCCGTGCAATGGCTGCGCGACGGCCTTGGAATCATCAAGACGGCGGAAGAATCCGGCGCCCTCGCCGCTGCCGCGGATGAAGACCAAGACGTCTATCTGGTGCCGGCTTTTGTGGGTCTCGGAGCGCCCTATTGGGACGCGGAGTGTCGTGGCGCAATATACGGCCTGACGCGCGGCGCCGGACGCGCGGAATTGGCGCGCGCCGCGCTTGAGGCGGTCTGCTATCAGACGCGCGATCTAATTGACGCCATGCGCGCCGATTGGGCCGCAGCGCCGCAAACTGTCTTGCGCGTCGATGGCGGCATGGTGGCGTCCGATTGGACCATGCAGCGTCTCGCGGATCTGCTCGCCGCGCCGGTTGACCGGCCGCAAGTGCTCGAAACGACAGCTCTGGGGGCAGCGTACCTCGCCGGCCTTTACGCGGGAATCTATCCCGATACAGACCAGTTCAGCCAAATGTGGGCGCTCGACCGAAGGTTTTCGCCGATCATGGCGGCGGGTGAACGCATGCGCAAACACGATGGCTGGCGTGACGCCATACGCCGAACCCTCATTCATGCGCCCGAAAATCTGGTCTGATCCTCAGCTGCACCCTTACTAAGATTAGTGGGAGCAATGTCCGCTTTCCCACACACATGCGAAAGAGGCGACGTCCCAAATTGCGCCATGGCCGAACCGACCTGCTTGATCTCCAACGTCTCAATGTGAGGTCGACGCGGGCACTAACCGGTAACGGACGAACGTGGGGTGATGGCCACGCCTGCTCTGATCGCCATATTCTTACCGGCGGCTGGGCTGCTCCAATCCGTCCGTACAGTGGCATGACCTATATTGGGCGGAAGATCGCCGAAAGCTGCCGATTGATGCTCTGAAAGAGCGTCCGTTGTTAGGCGCATTCCGGTCACCAGCGCCCAGGCGCGTACTTTCTCATTGGTACCACTATCAGAAGTTCGGGCATGACGCGGTTGCGTGGCCCAAAAGCCGACATTCAGCGCCTCAGAATTTGCGAGTGACAACTATATGTTGCGATTTGCAAGAAAGTCAGCAAGCCAGTTCTGCAATTGATCCCCCTCGTCGGTTCGCAACGCTCCGAGCAGAGTCAGCGATGCGCGCGTCATCACGTTTTTCCGAAGCGTGGGCAAGTCCACCCGCCCCATCGCCCAGTCAAAGAATGCGGTTGCGATCGTCGAGTTCAAAGCATCCGCAAGCGAATGGCAATCCAATCCATCCCGCAAATTGGATTCCACACCTTTCAGCGCGCGGCGCACAAACCGGACGCCGGCGGGGCGGATGGTGGTATCGCCCTCAAGTTCCAAGGAATGATAGCCGAAAGACGCTTGCCTCATATAATCTGGACTGCGCGCCGCTCCCAACCACATTGCGTCGATAAACGCTAAAATCTCCAGCGGGTAGTCATGCATATTTTTAGCGGCGCGGTTCAACGCGTCGCCATGGTCGGAGATCGCTTTACTCAGGACGTCGTGCTTATTTCCGACCAGGTTAAAAACCGTCTGCACCGTCGTATCGCAGTCCGCTGCCACCATGCGTAGCGTGATCTTTTCATGCCCCATGAGTGCGATGCGGCGCCGGGTGGCAGCCAACAATGAGGCGCGACGCAGGATCTGCTGCTGGCAGCGCACGCCTGCTACCTTTGTCAGATACAAATCATCGGGCGCCGGAAGCACGGCTGCAGCCAATTCCGACTTTTCGAAGTATTTTTCTGAAATCACGATCCAAAGCCTCCCAGCGATCGGCTCTTTGCGGCCTTGCGCATCGGTAGGCTAAGAGGCTGCAACGGCGCCGTCAACGTTAGGTCCGCGCTGTCCCACCCTACTCGCGCTTGATTACGACGCCGACACCCGCCAATGCCGCTAAAGTCAAACTTTTACAGCTGAAAGTTCCGTTTCACTTGATGCTTGACCACGAACATCAAGCGGGCGCGCGTGACTTCACCGCGGCAGGCTCCGTAATTGGGATCGCATTGAGAGACCTTATCAAAGGCCGGGGGATGGAATGACATTTAATCGTAAGTTTGGCGACACCTCGCAATTGGTGCTTGCAGCGGCAATCGCAGCCTTTACCGCATCGACAAATGTCGCTGCGCAGGGCGTCACGCAACCCGCAAGTGAATCCGCGGCTGGCGAAATTGTCGTGACGGCCCAGCGGCGGAGCGAAGCTCTCGAAGAT